>OMQK01000126.1 GCA_900313205.1 uncultured Bacteroidales bacterium
ATATCACCGTTGCCTTTATCGAAGGCTGTTTGGACGGAGGCATGAAGGCGGGCGCGTAGGTCGTCGTCAAGGGTGCCGGTAGTTTTGACACGGTCTACAAGGAGCAGCAGGCCGGCGGGGTATGCGCCGTCCATACGGAGGACGTCCTCAATCTGGAGAATAGAGGAATCGGCAGGATTGAAAAGGCGGCCGAAACCCTCTTCCTTGAGGGCAAGGAGATACTCAACTTTGTCCTGACGTGAGTTCCAGCCTATATCGGAGAGAATATATACCGCCCTGGGAGTGCCGTCACTTAGAAAATCCAGCACATCCTTCACGGAATGGGCCTTCACCTCATTGCCGCTGACGGGCGAATAAGTGCGGCCGATACGGGCAAAAAGGAGCCTCAGGAAATCATATATCTCAGTGGTGGTGGCAACGGTGGAGCGGGGGTTCTTGATGTTCACCTTCTGCTCTATGGCAATTGCCGGCGGGATGCCCTCAATTATGTCTACGTCCGGTTTTGACATTCGGCCAAGGAACTGGCGGGCGTAGGAGGAAAGGCTCTCGGCAAAACGGCGCTGGCCCTCCGCGAAGAGAGTATCAAAGGCAAGGGAACTCTTTCCGCTGCCGGAAACGCCGGTTATGACAACAAGTTTACCGCGAGGTATTTCCACGGTAATTCCCTTGAGGTTATTCTCACGGGCGTTCTTGATTATTATGCTGCTTTCCTTTGTCAAAGTTTACAAAGATACTAAATTATTCTTTGTGATTTGAGGTATTATTGTTAGTTTTGTAGATGATTATGGATACCACAAGGATTTACAGAGTAGCAGATCTCCCTTTCAAAGTGAGTTGCAGCGGAGAAGATTTCCTCCCAGACCATTTAGTTAACATGAAGCCCTTCGTTTCCGCGCTGCTGCCCGGAGAAGAAGCCCTTTTTTCCGTCGATATAGTAAGGAAAGCCCTTGACAAACCTTCCGGAGAACTCCTTTACAAGACTGATGACGGTCCGCTTTTCCCGGAAATAAGTCTTTACAGGAATGCCGACGGCTCCATCGCTTCCCGCACCTGCCCCCTTCCGGGGCGCCCGGAGGCCATGGAACTCACAATGAGCCCTGATTTCAAAAAGGCCCGCCTCATACTTACCGGCAATGACGATGCCTTTGCATTCAACAATGCCCTCATGCTTCTTTTCACCTTTGCATCGGCCAAAATGGGAGCGCTTGAAATGCACTCTTCCGTGGTGGTAAACGGCGGCAAGGGATACCTTTTCCTTGGAAAGAGCGGCACCGGGAAAAGCACCCACAGCGGCCTTTGGCTTAAGCATATTCCCGGCACATGGCTCCTAAACGACGACAATCCTGTCCTGAGGCTCATGCCCGGCGGAGATGTCCGTGTGTTCGGCTCCCCCTGGAGCGGCAAAACGCCCTGCTACAAGGCCCTGAGCGCCCCCGCCGGCGCGGTTGTGCGCCTGAGCCAGGCCCCATATAACAAGATTGAGCGCCTGACCGGCGTTAAGGCATATGCATCCCTGATGGCATCGGCCTCTTCCTTCAGACCTTTCTCTGAACTGGCAAACCACTGGCACAACACCCTTGAGGCAATGACCGGCATAGTCCCCTGCTACCACCTTGAGTGCCTGCCGGATGAAGCCGCGGCCCAGCTCTGCTACAATACCGTAGTCAATGGATAAGAAGATAGTTCCAAATACCCTTATCCTGGAGGAAGCCGGGCAGCTTCTCAACGAAGGCCGCACAGTGCGGTTCACCCCGCTTGGAAGCAGTATGCTCCCCTTCATCCGCGGAGGCCGTGACAGCGTGGTCCTTGCAAAGAAGGACACCGTGGAGGTTGGAGACATAGTGCTTGTGAGGCTGCCGGGAAGGTATGTGCTGCACCGCGTGATTGCCCTGGTTGGAGATAAAGTCACTCTGATGGGAGACGGAAACATTGCCGGCACGGAGGAATGCACTTTGGCCGATGTCATGGGCACGGCAATAGAGATCGGCCGCGGAAACCGCAGCGTCAAACCCGGCAAAGGACGCATTTGGAGGGCCCTGAAGCCCTTTAGAAGATATATTTTGGCAATTTATAGAAGGATAATATGAAAATCAAGGAAGGATTCATTCTTAGGAAAATCTGCGGAGAGTACGTAGTGGTTGGAGAGGGCCTTGCACAGGTGAACTTCAACAAGATGCTCTCCCTCAATGCATCGGCAGCATACCTCTGGGAGCAGTTCCAGGGGAAGGAATTCACCGTTGAAGATATGACTGCAGCCCTCATGGAGCGCTATGAGGTGGAAAAGGAGCGCGCGTATCAGGACGCTGCCGCCCTTGCAGGCAAATGGGTTGAAGAAGGAGTAGTGGAGGCATAATGAAGGTCCTGCGCACCCTGATAGGCATGGCGCGTCCCGTAGCCGGGCGCGTAGCCGTCACCGTGGTTGTGGGAGTGGTAAGAATTGCCGCTTCCCTGGCCTTCGTGGCGTCCAGCAAGCAGCTGGTAGACATAGCCACCGGAGACTCTGCAATGCCTCTCAGGACTGGTATCGGCATATTCCTTGGCATCCTGGCGCTTCAGCTGGGCGTAATCCTGTTTGGTAACTGGTGGGAAAGCTACACCCAGGTGAAGTCCCAGAACATCATGCGCCGCAGCATCTTTGAGACCGTGATGAAAAGCCGTTGGGACGGCCGTGAGCGTTTCCTCTCCGGAGATGCCGTAAACCGCCTGGAAGAAGATACAAGGGTGGTTTCGGAACTTGTTGTGGCGCGTATCCCGTCCATTATCCTCACCCTTGTCCAGCTTCTTGCTGCATCCATATACCTTATGTATCTGGCGCCAAACCTGCTGTGGGTGATTCTTATACTCACCTTCGCAATGGTTTTTGGCTCCAAGCTCTTCTTCAGGAAACTCCGTGAGCTTATGGCCGCCATCCGTAAGCGTGAAAGCGAGATCCAGCAGCTCATGCAGGAGAGCCTCCAGAACAGGGTTCTCATGCTCACCCTCACAAGCGTTGAGAGGGTTGTGGATAAAATGGGATGGCTGCAGGGAGACGTAGAGGACATAACCCGTAAACGCCTCAACTACAACGCCGTAGCCCGTGGGCTCATGTTCTTCGGGTTCCAGGCCGGCCACGCCGCAACGCTCCTCTGGGGTGTTGTGGGCATAATGCACGGAACCATCACCTACGGTATGATGACTGCATTCATGCAGCTGGTTGGTCAGGTACAGCGGCCCGTGGCGGAGCTTGGACACCAGGTTCCCGCCATCATCCAGGCCATCACTTCCGTAGACCGCGTGATGGAACTTCTGGAGCTGGAGCAGGAACCGGCGTCAGAGCCAATTGTTTTGGCCCATGCCCCTTCAATTGAGGTTTCCGGCGTCACATACACTTATCCCGGCACTCCGGAGCCTGTGCTGTCAGGTTTCTCCTGCAGTTTCCCTGCCGGGCAGCTCTCCGTGATAGCGGGCCCCACGGGAATCGGCAAGAGTACCCTCATAAGGCTTATCCTAGGGCTTCTGAGGCCTTCTTCCGGCTCCGTCATGATTGACAGCCATCCCGCCTCTGCAGCACTCAGGGGCAATTTCCAGTACATCCCGCAGGGCAATTCCCTCCTTAGCGGCACCATACGCTCAAACCTTCTTCTGGCGGCCCCGGATGCCACGGAGGAAGAGATGAAAACAGCCCTTGAAGATGCCCAGGCCCAGTTTGTCATGGATCTTCCGGACGGCCTTGACACCCCTTGCGGGGAGGATGGCAGCGGCCTCTCTGAGGGCCAGTGCCAGAGAATAGCCATAGCACGTGCTCTATTAAGGCACGGCGGCATCCTCCTTCTTGACGAGTCAACATCGGCCCTGGATTCCGGTACGGAAGCCCGCCTGATGGAATGCCTTGAGGCAAAATATAAGGGCCGCAAGACCGTCATCTTTGTTTCTCACCGTGAGCGCGTCCTCAGCCACGCCGACAACGTGGTCACCATAAGCTAAAACTTACCTAAACATATGAAAACTAAGAAAGTATTAGGCATTGCCGGCGGCATCCTTGCCGTAGCTGTCCTTGGAGGTTGTATATACCTCAACACCCTTATGCCCATTATCACGGGCTACGCTGCAAAGAATCTTGCATCGGCCGTGTTTGTGTCCGGCCGTAATCAGGCCGATGTAGAGCCACTGGACCTCCATTTCTCCTTCATAAAATTCAACAGGAACAAGGTGGACATGGAGAAAAAGACCGTCACCAGCCGCTTCCTTTGGTACAAATCAACGGCCGCCTACAGGGAAGGCTACGGCGTTACCCTCCTTAGGGGAAAAGGCAAGAAGGAATTCCTAAGAGGCACCTATCCCCTTCCGGCAGATTCATACCAGGATTATCTTGAGAAGGCCGATGACAGCCTCACGGTACGTCTGGAGCCAATTGCCAAGGCTCTTGTAGATGAGCGTTCCTACAACGGCCATCCCTTTGCCTTCGTGGCCCTGTATGATGGGAAGATCATTGCAGAGCGCTACGACAAAGGAATTAACGCAGGCACCCAACTTCTCAGCTGGAGCATGGGAAAAAGCTTCACAAACGCCCTTGTGGGCATAATGGCAGGTGACGGGCTGGTGGACATCAACGCCCCCATGGACATCCCTGAGTGGCAGAATGACGCCAGGAAGGAGATCACCCTCAACAACCTTCTCCAGATGCAGAGCGGCCTTGAGTGGAACGAGAATTACGGCAACCGTTCAGACGTGAATCTCATGCTTCACCGTGAGGCCGATATGGGCCTCTATGCCCTCTCAAAGCCCCTTGAGTATGAGCCCGGAACCCACTGGTACTATTCCAGCGGCAGCACCAACATTGTGATGCGTTATCTTCGCGGGAAGTTTGATTCCGACCAGGCCTTCCTTGAATACATGCGTGAGCGCCTCTTCGCTCCCCTTGCCATTGCAAATCCCCACTTTGAGCCGGACATGAGCGGCACTCCGGTGGGCTCTTCCTACCTTTATGTCACCGCCAGGGACTATGCCCGCTTTGGCCAGCTGTTCCTGGACGACGGCTGCGTTGGAGAGGAGCGCATCCTTCCCGAAGGTTGGGTTGAGTATACCACCACTCCCGCCCAGGCAAGTGAAGGCAGGTACGGAGCCTTCTTCTGGCTCAACCGCTGCGGGGTCTGCCCCGACGTCCCTGAG
>OMQK01000030.1 GCA_900313205.1 uncultured Bacteroidales bacterium
GGTCTCCTTAAGGTTGTTACGAGCGGAACCCCAGCCTTGGCCGTCGGTTATCCACACAAACTTAAACTTGGGGTGGTTCTTAGTCTCCAGGGCAATGGTCTTGTAACTGCGAGCTGTCTCATTCAGTTTGGAGCCGCCACTGGCGTAGAAGTTTGTCTCGATGCCATAAATCATATTGGGACGCTTGATGACGAAATCGAAACGCTTTTCAGTGCCGCCCTCATTTGAGATGCAGGACAGATCGATGCCCCATTTCTGTTCAATCTCGTGGATATACATTTCCTTGAAATAGGTCTTGTCTTTCTCCAAACCAGCCTTGACAAGATACCTTTCCACCAGGTCTTCCATAACGTGACCACCACGGTTTTTGCGGGCGTTGGAGTCCAAGCCGGTTTCCACCCCGGTAACATAGTCCACCAGGTTGTGGATATGCTTTTGCTGCATCAAATTAAACAGCCCAGTCTCACGCATAAAAACCACATATTCATCAATTCGATAGTTGGCGTTCTTGAAGTCCCAAAAGTGCTCGCCATCAAAGTCCACTGTAAGAATGTCGGATTCGCGCTTAGCGAGCAAAATAGGAACGCATTTTAGAATTTCCGGATAGTGCCGATACAAGGCCACGAATTCCTTTTCGATGTCTTGGCACCCAATCAGGGAATTCATGATGTTGAGCTCAACCTTGATGGCATCTACATTTTTGTAAATCTTTTCAAAGTCAGTGTAATACTTATAGCCAGCTATTGCTGAGCGGAAGCCCGCCAACCAAGTGGTGAAATCTCTCATATTATGCGTTGACTACGTTAGAAATCATCAATTCAGATATGGCACCACGGCCAGAGGCATCAGAGTTAATCATTCTGGCAGCGGATACTCTCTTGATGAAGAAATGTTGGTATATGTTATCGAAGAAGTTCTCCGTAGGATTCACGTCCCTCGGGTCAGAATTGCTAGCAACGAATAAGGCCTTATCCCGGCTTATCTGGTCACAGAAGTCACGAAGACGAATCTGCTCTGCGTCGTTGAATCCTTCTTTTGCATAGGAAGTAAAAGAAGATGTTTCCGTGATGGGCTTGTACGGCGGGTCAAAATAAAACAAGGTGTTGGGACCGGCGTACCGTCCTGTTTCAGAGAAATCACCGCAAAGGATTTCGACCTTCTGGAGAACTGCTGAGCAAGCACGGAGATTATCCACATCGCAGATGCGTGGATTAGCGTATTTACCGTGAGGGACGTTGAATTCGCCTTTGGAATTGACCCTATAAAGGCCGTTGAAGCACGTCCTATTAAGGAAGATGAAGAGTGCCGCCGTTTTAACCGGAGTTGTCTTCTTCGTGTTGAAACGAGCTCTTTTCTCCATGAAATAGGCCTTGCGGTCACCTGCGCCCAGGGGGATATATTCATCCTGAATGTGAACAAGTTCCGCTATCAGCTCTTCGACATTCTCTTTGATGACGCGATAAGTGCAAATGAGTTCCGGGTTTATGTCATTGATGACAGCCCGCTCAATATTGGAATACTCCTGAAGAATCCAGAACATAACGGCGCCACCACCAACAAACGGCTCCACATACGTTACATGCTGATGGGAAGCGAAATCGCGAGGGAGCGATTTACGCACCTCATCCAGCAACTGTGTCTTCCCTCCAACCCATTTGATGAATGGCCGAGCATGTGTCATGTCTTCGAACAACTTCATAAGCACTTCATATTTCTACAAAGTTACAAAAAGTTCGGATCAGACAAAGCAGAAAAATGAACTTTTACTACTTATTCTTGGAATTGCTTCTAAATACGCTACAACTCGCCGTGCGACTCTTTTCTATTTACGATCACCTCATTCTCATACTCCACATACGCCCTCTTCAGAACATCGAATATCTCCGCTCTTATCTCCTGGTTGTAGTTATTCAGGCCATCGCCGATGTTCGCGTTGGCCGGGTACAGATGCGAGTCCTTCACTCCTTCAAGCTCATCCAATTATGCGAACTTGCTTTATCCGCCAGAATTGAGTAACTTAGCAAACTCTATGAAACGTTTTCTCACATATGTGACCGCTCTGGTGCTGGCATTTGCCTGCACAAAGGCTCCTGAGTTAATCATCCCTCAGGAGGAAGATGGTCCTTCTACTCCTGAAGGGCCAAAGCTATCGGCCATATATGTCATGGACAGTTCCATTTCACTGGAGTCGGGCGGTCATGCAACGCTGCATTTCAGGGTTGAGGCTCCGGATTGCCAGTTCAGTGAGCTTCTCCTCATGGGAACAGATGGGAAAACTCCAGAACTGTTTCATCTGGTATCTTTTGAAAAGAGCACTGAATCAGGTCACTACGTTGCGGATATAGTGAATGATTCTTCCGACAGCTATATCCGTACGGCCAAACTCCGTGTAATGACAGGAGAAGAGTCATACATCGACTCCCAGAATTTTGTAGTTAAGGGAAAGGGCCCCAGGCCCGGGATGGTCCATACCGGCCTTCCGGTGGTGTTTGTGGACACTCAGGGCGGAGCAGCAATTACATCAAAGGAACAGTATGTATCGGCCAAATTCTCCATATGTGGCGCCACTGCAGTGGAGAGCATTACGGATGTAGATTGTAGCATCCGCGGCCGCGGGAACACTACTTGGGAGTGGCCCAAGAAGCCCTATCTTGTGAAACTGGAGGAAAAGGCATCCGTCTTTGGATTCCCGGAGCACAAACGCTGGGTGCTTCTTGCAAACTTCATGGACCGCACCATGATGCGTAACATGGTGGCCATGAAGGTGTCTTCCATGACGCGTCTTGCCTGGACTCCCAGAAGCCAGACCGTAGAGCTTGTCCTCAACGGTAAGCATGTGGGAAACTACCTTCTCATTGAGCAGGTGAGGGTGGACGGAGACCGCGTGAACATAGACAAGAAGGACGGCTACCTCCTTGAGCTGGACTTCCACTATGACAACACCTTCCAGTGGAAGGACCACAACATCCCGTTTGCCGTGAAGCATCCGGATCCGGATGAGCCCACGGAACTCACCCAGGAGAAGAAGACCTACATCAAAAACTACATTGCAGAGGTCTCAAATGTCATTTATGGATCCAACTTCAAAGATCCCGTAAACGGCTATGCAAAGTATCTGGACGTGGATTCCTTCATAGATTACTGGATAATCTTCGAGGTGATGACAAACCATGAACTGGGTAACCCCGGAAGCGTTTTCATGCACAAGGATAAGGACGGAAAACTCACCGCCGGCCCCTGCTGGGACTTTGACTGGGGTGTGCTTACCTTTGACACTACCGGCGGCGACAGACGCCTCATAAACCGCCACGCCATCTGGTACGACCGCCTGTTCCAGGACCCTGCTTTCCTTCAAAAGACAAGGGACCGCATCAGGGAACTTCTCCCTCAGCTCCAGACCATCCCGGATTACATAGATGAGTGCGAAGCCCTCCTTTCGGAGAGCGCCAAACTCAATTTCAAGATGTGGAACCCCGCCGAGGACGCCTCAATGAACGGTGGCCAGATTATCAACGGAGATGAACGTATGACCTTCCACGACGCCGTTGCCCGCATCAAGAAGAACTACAACATCCACCTCCAGTTTGTGCTGGACAATCTATAGTACAGCGGCCTCTATAGCCTTATTTATGAATTCATTTAGGCTGATTCCTTTGGAATTGGCCTTTTCTGCTGCTAATGAATGTAGTCCGGAGGACATTCTTAGAACAATCTTACCGCTATACGGTTTTTCCGGTTCAATCCCATTTGCGCGGCAACCTTCCAGATAATCATCAATTCCGTCTTCAAAATCTTTCTTGAGTTCTTCGGCGGTTGCCCCTTCATAGGAAATGCCGTTCTTATGAAGGCCGAGGACGTGCCCATAGAAGTAATTGCCATCCTCGTCATATTCTACATTTCCCGTGTAGCCTTTATACTTTAAATTACCCATTATAATAGTCCCTTAAGTGTTAAAAATGCAAGAATATCATTTAATGTTGCTTTCTTGACAACATTTTCCGGATGAGGTTTATGACAAGTATAAAACATCTCTCCTTTCTTGAATCTGACTCTGGATCCAGAAGTTTTTCCTTTATTGTCAACCCCGAATCCGTATATTCCAAATAGTCTTACCAGCTCATCAAATGTAAAGTCGCTGGGAATCCTTTTAAATCTTTCTATCAGTTTTTCTTTCGTACTCATTGCAAAGATACTAAAAATAGTACTAAAAACAAATATTTTTACAATCCCATTATATGCCGTCGGTCAAGGAAACGGTAACTGGCGGCTTCGGCAAGGTGCTCCGGGAGGATGTCCGGGACGCCTGCAAGGTCTGCGATGGTGCGGGAAATCTTGATGATACGTGTGTATGCGCGGGCGCTGAGCCCCTGGCGGTCAATTATCTTTTCAATAAGGTCTTTACATGGGGCCGATAAGGGGCAGAACTCCTCCAGCTGCGCCCCGCTCATCTCTGCATTGGCGTAGATTCCCAGCCCCTCAAAGCGCTGGAGCTGGATTTCCCTGGCGCGTACAACCCTAGCCGCCACCGCTTCCGACGACTCCGCCTTCTTTCCTGCGATAAGCGCCTGGGTATCAACCGGATGCATCCAAAGTTGAATGTCTATTCTATCCATGATCGGCCCACTTAGCTTAGAGAGATAGGCGTTACGGACCGTTGGCGTGCAGGTGCAGCGGTCTCCCTCCCCGTAATAGCCGCAGGGGCAGGGATTGGACGCTGCCACAAGCATGAACGACGCCGGGTATTCAATCTTTGCCTTGAGGCGGGAAATGCACACTTTGCGGTCTTCCAGCGGCCCGCGCAGGGCCTCCAGGATGGACTTTGGAGCCTCACAAAATTCATCAAGAAAAAGGATGCCGCCCGTGGCCAATGACACCTCCCCGGGAAGGATGTTGTCTCCGCTGCCGCCGCCAAGGAGCGCTGCCTTTGAGGCCGATATATGAGGCGCCCTGAACGGCCTTGACCTCAGGAGCCCGAAACCTCCGGAAGAGGTGCCTGCGACAGAATAGATCTTTGATGTTGTGGCGCTTTCCTCCAGGCTCATGGGTGGGAGAATCCCGGCCATGGCCTTAGCAAGGGACGTTTTTCCACTTCCAGGGGCACCAACAAGAAGTACATTGTGTTGACCTGCGGCAGCCACCTCAACGCCCCGGCGTGCCGCATCCTGGCCAATTATCTCCGAGAAATCCATATACCTACGGGCCGGATTCATGGCCCTCTCCCGCGCCTCCCGGTATGCTTCCGTATTCCAAATGAGAAGGTCCTGCGCAAGACCGCCCTCCAGTATCCTCAGCACATCCTCCAGCGTCTTCACCCCGTAAATCTCCGTTCCGGTGTAATCCACCGCCTCCAGGGCGGCCGCTTCCGGCAGGATACATCCCCGGAACCCCATCTCCATGGCAAGTTCCACCATGGGAAGAGACCCGCTTACATACCGCACGCTGCCGTCAAGGCCCAGCTCTCCCATAATCAGGTATTTGTCCAGCATGGGCATTTCCCGCTGCCCGGACGCCGCCACTATCCCCAGCGCTATAGGGATGTCGTAGCCGCTGCCCTGTTTGTGCATATCGGCCGGAGCTAGATTGATAACTATTTTCTTGCCAGGCACATGGTAGCCCAGCGCCTGGAGGGCCGTCACGGTGCGCAGAAGGCTCTCCTTCACGGCGGCATCGGCAAGGCCCACAAGGTGTATCCCAACGCCAAGGGTGATATTGATCTCAACGTTAACGGGCACGGCTTTTATGCCGATAATCTTTGCGGAATATATATTTACAAGCATTACTGAATAATCTTTATGGAGGTGAAATAACCGTTGAATTCAAGCGGCACCAGGCGGCCGTCCAGAAACAGCCGGTGCTTCCTGCCGGAGGTGTCGGAGAGGGCGGCGGCAAAGGTCCCGCCCCGGAAATCGGCACAGGAAGAGCTCCGGATCCTAAGGTAAAGGCTGTCTTCCGGGGCCGATATTGTCTCGTCCCCTATGACCACCTTTGTCACCCTGCCGTCCCGATTGGTGATAAGATGGGCCAGTTTGCCGGAATCCAGATATATGTCCGGAACTCCCATTGAACTTATCACCTGATACCGGAGTCCGTCCCTGGAGCGTATCCAGTGCCGTATCAGGCTCCCCATTATGGAGTAGCCCTTAATCATCATTTCCCCCTCGCAGTCAACTAGTTTGCATTGGTGGATTTCCTCTGCGGAGCCAACGTCCATAGAGTGATAACTCTCTCCAATCACAAGGCAAAGGCTGGACGGACTCTCCCCGCGGAGCTCGCTTCGGTACACGGTGCCGTCACGCACACGGATGTCATAGATTGCGCCGCCCTTGTTTGGCGTTACCGTGGCTATTTCATCGGCCCCGTTCATTATATGGTATTCCGTGGTGACGGCGTCTCCTTTCCTGATGGTGATGCCATATGCGAAGTGGGTGCCGCTGGAGTCCCTTTCAAACCGTCCGAAAACCGTCCCCGCGCCGGATGAGAACATCTCCTCCCCGTTCACCCTGTAGCAAAGGCCACGGCCCCCGGGACGCTGCCCCAGGGTAAGGATTGTGTCGTTTTCTATGAGAAAGCCCTTCAGAAGTTCCTCGTTCGGGATGGTGAGCCTGTGATGGCCGTCGCAAAAGACGGATGTCTCTCCGTTTCCGGCAATGTCTGTCCAGAGATGCCCGTCAATTATACGCATGCGGTCCGGGTCCGGAAGCGCTCCCATAGGGCAGTGCGCAATCTCCACGCTGTCCCTGAAAAGCACGGCCTCAGCGCCGCGGAAATCCCCGTCCCTCCAGGAAGCCCATTCCGGAAAGCGCAGGGCGGCAATGTACACGCCTTTTCCGGCAGGCGTATTCCGGGCCGATGAATCCTGGTGCGCCGCATAGCCGCCACCGTGAGACCGCGGCCCCGGGCTGTACCACCGGGGCATAGTGTCTATAAGAGGTATTCTAGTACAGGATAAAAGGGCGGCAGTGGCCGCCAGCACAAAGACGATTCTCCTCATGGCTCACAACTTTTTGGCGTACAATGTCGCCAGTTGCGGGCTTAAAAGCAAGAATCACAAAAAAAGTTTTTACGTTTCAACGGATTAGGGACGAAAAAGCGTATATAGGGACGAACCGCTGCCGCTCATCGCGCAATACAACGCCCCCTTCGCGTAAAGATCCGCCTTTATTGCGGCAAGTTCCGGGTATTTTTTGAACACCGTTTCCTCAAAATCGTTTCTGAGCTCATCCTTCCATGTGGAGGGATCCTGCTTCAAAACTTCCGCCAGCGGCTTTGCAGGAATGCGGGGGACTATCCCGCGGTAGGCATCGGCCGTGGATACCGAAATCCCTTCCGGAATCACCACCTCCAGCCTCAGGTCCCCAAGGTCCAGCGGAAACGGCTCCAGGATTTCTCCGCGGCCGGACCCCATCATGGGCCTGTTACGGGGTTGGTCTTCTCCAGAAAAATCTTCATGGGCGGGAGCTTGAAGTCATCGGCCAGCATCATATATGCCTTTGCGGTAAGGTCCTTCAGGGGATCCCAGTCAACGCCTTCCTTCCGTGCGATGGTTATCATGAGCTTCCCGTCCGGGGAAATGGCCTGGGCAAGATTGCCGTACTTTGCCTGCAGCCCCGCTATTGTGCGGCTGTAGTCATCTCCGGTAATGATTTCAAGGGTGTCCGTGAGCCCGAAGTAAGGGACAAACAGAGTCTCAAGGTCATGGAAGCCGTCAAGGCGCTTTCTGAGAACGTTCAGTCCCAGATTGATTTTCACGTTGGGATGGGTAATCATGCTCTAGTCCTCCCAGGTTACCAGCCTTGATCCATCCGGCTGCACGGTAATATGCACTTTCAGAGTTTCTTCCGGCAGCAGCTCCTCAATATTCTCCGGCCACTCCATAAGACACAGGCAGCCGCTGTCAAGGTAATCATACAGGCCAAGGTCCAGGGCCTCTGTGAGGCGGTTTATCCTGTAAAAGTCAAAGTGAAATACGGGCTCACCGCTTGCCGCGCGGTATTCATTCAGAATTGCAAAAGTGGGGGAACTCACGGCGTCATCCCTCACGCCAAGGGCATGGCAGATGGCCGTAGTAAACGTGGTTTTACCGGCCCCCATTGGCGCATAGAACGCGATGAGCCGGTTGTTACCAATCTCTGAAAGGAATAGTTCTGCCGCTGCCGGCAGCTCTTCAAGGCTGTGTATTGCAATGGAGTGTTTCACGTATGCAAAGATACGCAAAAAAACTATTGCATCTTCAGGTTAATCTCACGTAGGGCTTCCTCGTTTACCTTGACAACTTCCCGGTCATAGGTCATGATGCCATTGACCTCTGCTTCAACATCCGTTGTCTGGGTATAAACGGCACCGGCAATGCCTTCTGAAATGCTTGGGAGAAGGTAGTCCAAGGCATAATGCCTGTATTTTTCAAGGACTGCATCACCGTTCTCACACAGGCCCTTATAGCCCCAGTTGCCTTCCTTGTTCCAGGTGTGGCCCTCTACGGCGTATCCTATGCCACCGTATTCCCCCACTACGTCAATCTGCCGGCCGTCGCTTCTAAGCAGCATCTTTGGACGTGGATAGCTGTGACTGTCAAGGATGTCGCCACAGTAGCGATGGTTTCCGCCGGATGCAGAGTTGATAAGGCGGGTAGGATCCTGGGCGCGCGTGAAATCCACAACGGCCTCTGTGTCAAACTGCCCCCAGCCTTCATTGAAAGGAACCCACACCACAATGCAGGGAAATTTTTTAAGCTGGCCGATAATCTCACCCCATTCCTTATAATAATTGGCCCTGGCACTTTCAGAAAGCGGGTAATCCCAGCCGGCCCCATATGCTTTGCGCCCCCATTGTGGGTCATAAATGCCGTCATTCTTGAACACATCCACGTTTCCGGCCACTGACGGCATATCCTGCCACACCATCATCCCAAGGCGGTCACAGTGATAGTACCAGCGGGCTGGCTCAACCTTGATGTGTTTGCGGATAAAGTTGTATCCCCATTCCTTTGTCTTGACAATGTCAAAAGCAAGGGCTTCGTCGGTGGGGGCGGTATAGAGACCGTCCGGCCACCATCCCTGGTCCAGCGGGCCGTACTGAAAAACCACTTCCCCGTTAAGGGCCAGGCGTTTATAGCCAGTGGAATCCGTAATCTCACTACAGCTGCGTAAAGCTGTATATCCTTTTACCCGGTCTGTCACTTTGCCTTTACAGGCCGATTCAATTTCTATCGCATAAAGGTACGGATGATCGGAAGACCAAAGTTTTGCATCAGGAATAGTGACTGAAATGACCTCTCCGGGAATTCCTTTGGCCGATGCCACCTTTGCCCCTCTTTTCCCTTTCTCAACATCCCATCCTTCTCCTCCTTCGAAGACGGAAATGCGCACTTCATCGGCCTTTCCGGAAACCTCCGTAAGAATTGACACAGAGCCCTTCTGAATATCCGTGACGCAGTTGTAGTCCCGGATATAAGTTGCCGATACAGGCTCAAGCCACACGCTTTGCCATATGCCGGTAACTGGCGTGTACCAGATGCCTCCGGGCTTGGAAACCTGTTTCCCGCGGGGCTGCTCATCATTGTTGGTGCCATCCCATACCTTCACCACAAGGTCCTGCCGGCCTTTTACCAAAGCGTCCGTAATGTCAAAGTCAAAAGCGGTGTATCCACCGGTATGGATGCCAATGTACTGCCCGTTCAGCCAGATCTCGCTCTTCCAGTCCACGGCATCAAAGTGCAGCAGGACGCGTTCTTTCCACGCTCCCGGAACCTTGAAGCTGCGCCTGTACCACAGGACGCTGTCGGCGCCTACGGTGCGGCCGACTCCAGACAAGGAAGACTCTGCGCAGAACGGAACCAGGATTTCCCCGTCCGGGAATTCAGGCTGAGGAGCGTCTACTGCCGTTATCGCATAATTCCACAGGCCGTTAAGGCTTTTCCACTCCTTCCTTATCATCTGCGGCCTGGGGTATTCCGGATGAGCGTTGGAAGGCGATACTTCAGCCGCCCATCTGGTCTGGATGCGGTCTCCGGCGGGGCCCCAGGTGCTTTTTTCCGTGCAGGCTGCGGCAACAAGGAGAATAATGCCGGAAATGATGAGTTGTTTCATGTTATCTGACTTTCAGCGGTAAATCAAATGGCAGGTTCTCGGAAGATGTGCCGATGAGAATGTGGAAATCTCCAGGCTCAAGCTTCCAGGAATGGGCATCGGCATCAAAGAAACTCAGGTGTTCCGGCTTAATTTTGAAAGAGATTTTGGCCGATGCACCAGGTTCCAGGAATACCTTCTGAAATCCCTTCAATTCACGTGCCGGGCGCTCTACGGAAGCTTCCTCGTCATTCACGTAAAGCTGGACAACTTCAGCGCCGGCAACAGAACCGGTATTCTTTACCATTACGGTGGCAGAAACCTCCTTCCCGGCCTTAATAGAAGAAGCTGACAGCTTGGCGCCGCTAAGCTCAAAGGTGGTGTAGCTCAGGCCATAGCCAAATGGATACTGTACGGGAATACCCTTTGAGGAGTACCAGCGGTAGCCCACAAAAACTCCTTCGTCGTAGTACTCCTGCCACCACTGTTTTCCCTCCTCCTTGATTCCGGGATACTGACGCTGAGTCTTGAGAGGACCGTCGGCAAGGGCAAATGGCATGGTGAAAGGCAGTTTCCCGGAAGGGTTAACGGCACCTGTGAGGACATCGGCCAGGGCGTGTCCGCTTTCAGATCCGCCGTACCAGGACTGTACTATCGCATTTACCTTGGAAGCCCAGGGCATCGCTACGGGGGAGCCTGAGATGTTTACCACGATGAGGTTGGGGCAGACCTCGGCAAGGGCTTCAATTAGGGTATCCTGACCGTAGGGGAGGACAATGTCCAGACGGTCGGTTCCTTCTTTATCCTGATTCTTGCTCTTGTTGAGTCCTCCTATGAAAATGACCTGGTCTGCCTCCTTTGCGGCTGTAACTGCATCGGCAAGAAGCTGCTCCGGAGAACGGCTTTCGGAGAGGTCCTGTCCCGTGACAACCAGGTTGTAATCCGTGGTGGTGTCACCAACGTAGCCTCTTTCCCAAATTACATCGGCCTTTCCTGCAAAAGCCTCGCGGAGGGCATCCAGGGGGATTACCTCATGCTTGGTCTTGAGGCTGGAGCTGCCTCCGCCAACCGTCATCATCTTGTATGCGTTCTCTCCAACAAGCAGGATGCGTCCGCCTTGAGGGATGTTGAGGGGGAGGGCGCCGTCATTTTTTAGAAGCACTATTCCATCGGCCGCAATCTTGCGTCCGGCAGCAAAATGCTCGGGAGAGGTAAAGCTGCCAAAATGCTTTTCCTCACTCATGGAGGTGCGGTAAATTGTCCTGAGCACGCGGCGAGCCTTGTCGTCCAGGTCTTCCATGCTTGCACGTCCGTCGCGCAGCCTTTCAAGATAGGGGTTGGCAAGGTGGTACATGTTGTAGTGGTTGGAAGCCCCTTCCGTCCCCTGGCTGGGGTCAATCCACGTACCCATCTCTATGTCCAGGCCGTTGGCGGCGGCTTCGTCATCATCACGGCATCCACCCCAGTCGCTCACAACAATACCGTCAAATCCCCATTCTCCCTTGAGAATGTCCTTGAGGAGGCGCTCATTGTGGCAGTTGAACTGGTTATTCCACAGGTTGTAAGAACCCATAATGGCCCAGGCACCGCCTTCCTGTACTGCAGCCTTGAAGGCCGGGAGATAAATCTCGTACATTGTGCGGTCGTCTACATTTGAGCTGGTGCCGGTGCGCCTCACTTCCTGGTTATTGACGGCAAAATGCTTTACGCAGGCAGCAACGCCATTGCTTTGTACACCTTTAATATATGGTACAACCATTTCAGAAGCCAGAAACGGATCTTCTCCCATATATTCAAAGGCTCTTCCATTAAGGGGAGTCCGGCCGATATTCACTCCCGGGCCCAGGAGTACATCTTTTTTCCTGTAGCGGGCTTCTTCTCCAATGCTCTTGCCATACAAGGCACTGAGTTCCCTGTCCCAGGTTGCTGCCAGATTCTCAAGGCAGGGAAATGCCGTGCAGGAGTCGATGGTCCAACCTGCCTGAACCCATTCGTCCCAAAGGACTTCCGCCCGAATTCCGTGCGGACCATCACTGTGCCAGAGCTCGGGAATTCCAAGGCGGGGGACACCGCCACTGCTGAATTTGGACTGGGCATGTGTGAGTGCCACTTTCTCTTCAAGCGTGAGTTGTGAGAGTGTGTTCTCAACTTTTTCTTCAAGGTTGTCTCTCTGGCCGCAGCAGGCACAGGTGAAGGCGATGATAATGCAGAAGTTCAGAAATTTCTTCATATATATAGATATAAGGTTTCGCGGCGTTTCACAATGTGAAGTACAAATGGCGGTGTGTGCGCACACAAAGATAACAAAAAAAACCAAAACTCTTTGTAGAAAGAAAATTTATTTCTACATTTGTAGTGTGTGCGCACACACCGCTATAAAAGATGAGTTTAAAACAACCCAAATATTATGACACAAAAACGCATAATACTCTTCCTGGTCTCCTTGCTGATTCTAACAGGACCAGCTGCATGGGCTCAGAAGACAGTTACAGTTAAAGGCACTGTTGTTGAGTCTGGATCAGGTGAGCCCGTTATAGGTGCATCTGTTATGGTTATGGGTACAACACGTGGTACTGTAACAGGCCTAGATGGAGAATTTTCTATCATTGCACCCCGCGGATCTACTCTCGTAGCCAGCTCAATTGGTTTTAAGGAGTATTCATTTGTCGCCTCAAATGATATTCAAAATATCAGGATTGTATTGGATGTTTCCACTGAATTCCTTGATGAGGTTGTTGTGGTGGGTTACGGCAGCGTCAAGAAGGAAAATCTCACCGGTGCCGTGGATCAAGTGAGTGCCCAGGTATTCGCGGGTCGTCCTGTGGCAAACGCCACACAGATGCTGCAGGGCGTAGTGCCTAACCTGAACATTGAACTGGTGGACGGAAAGCCCGGCCGCAGTGCTGATTATAATATTAGAGGTACCACTTCGGTAGGAGCAGGCGGTTCTGCCCTCATCCTCATCGACGGAGTTGAAGGAGACCCATCTACGCTGAACCCTAACGATATCGAAAGCGTATCCGTGCTTAAGGACGCCGCATCAGCGGCTGTGTTCGGTTCACGGGCCCCTTATGGTGTGGTTTTAATCACCACCAATACCCCAACAGGTGAAGGAAAGCCTAAAATCAACTATACGGGTGGTTTTTCAATAATGACACCCACCGCTGTGCCGGATGTGGTAACGGACGGATTCGTGTATGCCAGTCTGTTCTCGGAAGGCTACTACAACGTTGCCGGTAAGTATCAAACTACCATAAACAAGAGCCAGCCTTTCTCTCGAGCATGGTTGGAGGAATTCCGTCAGCGGCAGCTCGCTGGAATCAAACGCACAACAGAGATCGGCCCAGATGGAAAGTACGTCTATTACGGCAATACCGACTGGTACGACTGGCTCTACAAGGATTTCACCACAGCCCAGACACACAACGTTTCGGTAAGCGGAGGGAACAAGGATATCAGCTACTATGTTTCCGGCCGTTTCTACAAGTACGATGGCCTGTTCAATCTAAGCACGGACAAGTACCACACCATAAACCTCCGCGCCAAGATGTCGGCCAATCTCCGCCCGTGGCTCAAAATATCAGAGAATATTAGCCTGAACAGTGAATTCTACCATATTCCCAGTACTTCAAATCAGCAGAGTTCCGGTAATTTCTGGTCGGCAATCAACTCCGAAGGCCATCCGAGTTCTCCCATTTTCAACCCCGACGGCACAATGACAAAATCCGGGGCCTACGCAGTGGGCGGCCTTGTTACCGGCAACAACTACAAAGACCGTAAGGTGAAGAACTGGAAGTCCACCACCGCCCTCAGAGCAAGTTTCTTTGACGACACTTTCCGCATCAACGCCGACTTCTCCTACGCCGACCGCGGAAAGAACGAGATTCAGAAACGCACGGTAGTGCCATACAGCGAAGCCCCTGGGGAAATAACTTTCCTTGGCACACCCGGAACTGACGATTATCTGCAGGAGTATTTCTCCGAAACCGACTATATCGCCGCCAACGCGTATGCAGAGTACGAAAAGACCTTTGCGGGCAAGCATTATTTCAAGGCAATGGGCGGTTACAATTATGAGCGTGAACATTGGAAAGGCGTGTACGCAAAGCGCTACGACCTTCTTACCTACGATACCGATGCCATCAACCTCGCCGTGGGCGACGACATGAGCGTATCCTCCAGCGAAAGCCGTTGGAGGGTGGCAGGCTTCATGTTCCGCCTCAATTACAGCTACGACGAGCGATATCTCCTTGAAGTCAACGGCCGTTACGACGGCTCCTCCAAATTTCCCACATACAGCCAGTGGGGCTTCTTCCCTTCCGCTTCTGCGGCATGGAGAGTGTCTCAGGAGCACTGGTGGAAGGTTAGCCCGAAGTTTATTTCCAATCTCAAAATACGCGGCTCATTCGGAGAGCTCGGTAACGGTAGCGTAAGCACCTATGCCTTCATGGAAAAGTTCAGTTACGACAACATGGGCAAGGGCGTCAGCGATTGGTGCCGCACGCTTGACGGAGTGAGCGGACTTCGCTTTACCAGTTTACCTAGCCAAATCCCCGACAACCTCACCTGGGAAACCTCGCAGACCCTGGATTTGGGACTTGACCTCGGAATGTTCTCCGGAAGGATGGAGTTCGTGTTCGATTGGTACAAGCGCCGCACCTATAATATGTATACTACCGGTCCCACACTGCCGGACACTTACGGCGCCAGCGCTCCAAAGGGCAACTATGCCGACATGTACACCAGCGGATGGGAAGTGTCCCTGTCGTGGCATGACGGTTTTGACCTGGCGGGTTCGCCGTTCTCCTATGGCATAAAGGCTACACTGGCCGATAGCCGCTCATTCATTACCAAGTATTACAATCCCACCGGAGACCTCGGTGACTACTATGCCGGTTATGAAATCGGCGATGTTTGGGGCTGGAGGATAGAAGGCCTTTTCCGAGACCAGGAGCAGATTGACACCTACTGGACCGACATAAACACCGGCCTCCCTATTCCTTACGAACAAACGCGTATACGCATGCACGATGATGGAGTCACCAAACCTGGCGACGTGATTTTCTCTGACCTCAATCACAACAATATGATCGATTCTGGCTCCAATACGCTTGACGATCCCGGCGACCAAACCATTATCGGCAATACCCGTCCGCGTTTCCCGTATTCGTTCAATCTGAACCTGAGTTGGCACGGAGTATACATCAACGCTTTTATCCAGGGCGTTGGCAAGCGGCTCTGGAGCCCAACCAAGGAAGGCCCATTCTGGGGCCAGTACTGCCGCCCGTATGCCATGGCTTACAAATGGCAACTGGACAACTGCTGGTCTCCGGAGAACCCGGACGCACTCCTGCCAAAGTGGACCGGCTACTGCGGCGTGTCCTGGCAGAACAAACGCATAGACCGTTACTTGATGGATGTTTCGTACTGCCGCCTGAAGAACCTTCAGGTGGGGTATAACTTCCCTAAAAAACTAATCGGCAAGCTGGGGCTATCGCAGGCGTCAGTCTATCTCTCGGCCGAGAACCTCTGGACCTGGTCCCCCATGCACAAATACACCAAAGACTTTGACGTGGTTACCGTATGCTACGGTTCCGACAGCGACCTTGGTGGCGGTGAAGGCGACGGTTACAACTATCCTACAATGCGTACGTTCAGCCTCGGGCTGCAAATTGGATTCTAAAAAGACGATGTCATGAAAAAGAAAGATCTAAAACACATAGCAGCGCTCCTCTTCGCAGGAATCTCCACGCTTTCATGCACGCTCGACGAACCCCTTATAACTTCGGCTGACCGCAAGACGGTATTCGGTTCCGAAACAGGCATACAATCCTATTCATATTCACTTTACTCGGCGTTACCTTCATTGGATGATGTGTTCTACCTTGAATCGTCACATGTAGACTACTGTGCTTCAAACAGCTACTATGATTTTTACGTGGACGGAACTTACAACCCTGAGCATGCCACATCATGGAGTTGGGGCGGACTCCGGCGTATCAACTATTTCCTGGATGCCCTGCAGAGCGAAGACTGCACTGTGTCGGAGGACGTGAAGGAACATTATATTGCACTTGGCAAATGGTTCCGCGCATGGTTTTACTTCAGCAAGCTCCGTGATTACGGCGGAGTGCCGTGGTTTGAACATCTTGTGAGCAGCACCGATGAGGCCACTCTCTACAAGCCCCGCGATTCCAGGGATGTCATTGTGGACCACATGATTCAGGACCTTGACTATTGCTATGAGCATCTTAAAACAGTCTCTTCGGTAGGCAACTCCCTGGTTTCCAAATATGCGGCCCTTCTCCTGAAGGCGCGTATCTGCCTCTATGAAGCGTCCTGGAAGAAGTACCATAACCTTCCGGACGAAATTTACACCGCGAATGACCTTTATGCCATGGCGGTAAAGACTGCCGATATCATTATGAAGTCGAACATGTTCTCAATCCATACCGCTGCCGGCACTAAAGGGGCTTACCGCAGCCTCTGGTATGACGAGAGCATCAATACCGACGAAGTCATCCTTGGCCTCTGCACAGATCAGGAATACGGAGTGTATAATTCCGCCAACAGGCATTTCTATGCAAGTGCCGGCAATGGAGACTGCATGTCACGTGCCTTCGTGTTCACTTACCTCAACACCGATGGCACTCCGTTTACTAACAAGACAAATTATTCTACCACCCTGTTCAAGGATGAGTTCTCCGGACGCGACCTTCGCCTCCGCCAGACACTCAAGAACCCGGACTTTACCATGACCGGCGCCACTGATCTGGAACTTGCCCCAGACATTATCCACCAGTATGCCGTAACCGGCTACCAAATCATAAAATTCTGTTTGGATGACGTTAAGTACAATAAAGAGTCAAAGGGCATCAATTCAATGCCTCTGATGCGCTATGCAGAGGTGCTGCTCATCTATGCCGAAGCTAAGGCAGAACTTGATGGGGCCGATGCTGAAATAGGCCCGTTCACCGACGCCGACTGGGCAAAGACAATCGGAAAACTTCGCTCAAGGGCTGGTATCACTGGAGGTATCAACTCCAAGCCTACCGTCATTGATCCATACATGCAGACGGTATTCTACCCGAACGTGACAAACCCCGTTATAATGGAAATTCGTCGCGAGAGAAGTATAGAATTGTTCTTCGAAGGCTTTCGTCTTTCCGACCTCGAACGCTGGGCTGAGGGGCACCTAATTGAGGACCTTCCCTGGACCGGCATACACATCCCAGACCTGGATACGGCAGTGGATATCCGCGGCAAGGGGAAGGAAGAGGCTTACTTCTCGCTTAAGCCCCTTGCCGAGATCCCCGGCGCACATAAGGACTTTTATGTGCAGATTTATCCTGAAGATTCCACCGAGCAGGGCCTTAGGGCAAAGCCCAATCCTGCCGGAGGATACGACCTTGAGTTCGTATATGCCGTGCCACGAATCTGGCACGATGACGACCGCCAATACCTCTCACCTATCCCTCCCCAGGTTATAAGGGAATACGCCGCCAAGGGCTATACGCTTACACAGAATCCTGGTTGGGAATAAAAGAATCGCCGCAACATGAAATACTTTATAACGTCTTTAATAACACTTCTTGCACTGAGCGTTTTGGCAATATCCTGCCATAAGCCCAGGGACTATGACTACTCCCGCTGGTATGCAGACCCCAATGCCGGCATTGCCGGCAAGACGGTGACCGTGATGACCTTTAACGTAAGGGCGGCTTCCAGCACTGCCGATACCGGCGAGCGCAACTGGACAGCCAGACGTCCTGCCGTGAAAGCCATGCTCTCCGAAAAGAGCCCTGTGATTATGGGCACTCAGGAATGCGATATAATCCAGAGGAAAAACATTCTGGAAGATGATTCCCGCTATGCCGCCATAGGCATAAACCTTAACGGGCCCACGGAGGAATGTGAGGAATGTGCCGTCTTCTACATGAAGGACTCTGTAGATGTGTTGGATCACGGCACCTTCTACCTCACCTCTACCCCGGATGTGCCCAGCCGCATGCCGCAGGTGTGGCATTACCGCGTATGCACATGGGGAAAGTTCAAGTTCAAATCTGACGGCACGGAGTTCTACTATTTCAACACCCACCTCGAGTATTCGGCTGCCGCTGCCAGGGAACCCGAACTGGGCATAATCCTGAACAGGATGGGGGCGATTGTAACTGATAATCTACCTATAATATTCACCGGCGATTACAACACCGAAGAGGACGACAGCATTTTCGAAGCGGTGAAATCGTTTGGATTCAAGAGCGCACGCCTGAATGCGGCAGTCGGCGATTCCTTCAAGACCTTCAATGGCTACGGAGACTACGGCAGCGGACAGACCCTGGACCACTGCTGGTACAAAGGCATCAAAAGCGTTTCCAACTTTACGACAATCAGGGACAAATGGGCGGGAGTGACATACATTTCCGACCACTATCCCGTAAGTATAACCCTCAAATTCTGACCGGCCATGAAAAGAATCGCATTCATAGCGTTTGCCCTTACTGCAGTAGTGTGCTGCAGCAAGGCTCCGGTCGTCAAAGTGACCGCGTCGTTCACTACGAACAAAGACGTCTACCAGGTTGGGGAAGAACTGATAATAGAGAACACATCCACGGTAGAGAACAACATCCTAGCCTTCTGCAAATGGGAATATGGTTCCGAAGAGGGGAAGAACGTTTTTTACGGCCTCGACATCGAGGGCATCTCCTTCGACGCTCCTGGACTGTATAAGGTTGAACTGACCGCTTATGCGGAGCAGGGTGCCGGACAGGATACTTATTCCAGACAGATAATGGTTATTGATGAAAACGATAAGCCATGGGCGTATTTTGAATGCCCTGCTTTGGCAAGGGTAGGGGAAGAGGTTCTGTTCGAAGACAAGTCGGTGGACAATATCGGCGGCATCTCCGTATGGAACTGGGACATTGGCGGAGTAGTATCTCCTTACCAATCCCCGCTAATGGTGTTCGACGCCCCTGTTACTGGAATGGTGGTTACCCTGACGGTAACAGATTCTTTTGGGGCAAGCGACAGTTTTACCCGTACTATAGATATTACCAACTAAACAGGATATGGATATGAAAAGAATACTCTTTACTTTGCTTGTCCTGTTGCCGCTCTGTGCATGCAAGAAGGGCAATCCCGTCGTTGAGCCGGAAAAGGATATTGCTTTTGTTTCTATTGAAGCCTTCCAGACAAAAACCCAGGTCGGCACCAATGCCATGCCAATATGGGGTCAGGGCGATAAGATTGCAGTCCTCGGCGAAGACTCGGAGTCTCCCTCCGAATTCACACTCCGCTCAGGTGCGGGCTATACCTGCGCTTCATTTGAAGGTATAAAGCCCCAAGGCGAATTATTCATAGTGTGCCATCCATCAACCGCAAAGTGTGACGGTATCACCTTCCGCGGCAAACTCGAAACCCAGGTGAGTTACAGCTTGCCGGCCACGCCGCTCGGAACACTGCCTCTCTGGGGGCGTGCCCGCGACCTCGAAAACGTTAAGGTAAGCAGTCCATGCGGTGTTCTTCAATTGAATCTCAAGGGAAGCGGCAGGCTCAAGTCCGTACTTCTTGATGCCGGCCGGCCAATATCGGATTTTGTGATGCCTCCCGGTGAATATGAAGAAATACGTTTCACAATCACTCCCGCTGAAGGCGAGGTGATGTATTTCTCTCCATCCGACGCTATCATAATAGAGCCTGGCGCATTCTCGATGCTTTCCGTAGACCTTAATGATTTATTATAAAACGACAAATGATAATAACCACATATTGTATGAATCGCGTTTGTTTTGCCGCAGCCATCATTTTGGCTGCCTTCGCGGCCGTCACGGCCTGCGAAAAACAGGGAAAGACGCCGGTCAGTCTGGCTGCGCCTTCACCTGTTCTTGTGAACGCCGGAATCGACAATGCCACCTTCATGTGGGAGGCTGTAAAAGGTGCAGACTCTTATAAGGTGGTGGTGAATGACGGCGAACCTGTTTCGGTCAGCGGAGTGAACATTACCATCAACAACCTCACCGCTTCAACCGCGTATACCATGAAGATGAAAGCCATTGCCTCTGCGGGGAGCGACTCCTGGCTGGATTCCGACTGGAGCGAGCCCCTTGCTTTCTCTACCGGGGCCAAGAAAATGCTGGACTCGCCGGTGCTCACCGTCTCCAATGTGCTGGCTGGTGGTTTCACCGTTTCCTGGGCTGCCGTAAAGAATGCCGGAAAATACGTCTATAAGATTGATGACGGCCAGGAAA
>OMQK01000294.1 GCA_900313205.1 uncultured Bacteroidales bacterium
CAATCCATTGAAAGATATGGTTGTGACTCACGAGTGCCATCTTTTAGAAAGGGAGAAAAAGCCAGTTGGAATTTTCTAAAAAAGGTTCGCTCGTTTTTTAATAGCATGATAATAGCAGATTTATATATTCATGATTCAATGGATACGAATCTGCTCCGCATTTTGGATTGTCTGCTCCCGAAAAGTCTCGATAACATAGACTTTCATCTAACTGTCTTCACTCATGAAGCAGATAGATCCATTACAGAGGTCTTTCAGAAGATTAATACTTTCTTACGAGAAAAACGCCCCAATCTATCCTGTAAGCTTAGTGTTTTCAGAGCCGGAAAGAACGATTTTCACAGTCGCAGTATTATTACCAATCAGATTTGGATGGATAATAATGGCGGTTTTGATCTCATAGACAAGGAAGGTATTGCAAAAAAGACTGCCAGCATCAGCCTATGGCATCCATTTGCCTCAAATAAAAAAGTGGCCGAGTACAATGATTCCATTGATGATGTTAAAAAGCTGTTCGAAAAGGCCATTCATTGTGGAGAACCTGTAAATCGTTTATTTGATCTTCAATCTCAAGAATAATTATAATCAAGGCCAGGGTCTCAGCCCTGGCCTATCTATTACCATTCATCATCTATTTCAGGTCCTGGATCAACGGGCCGGGCGGGGCAAAAAAGATACACGGGTCTTACCCATTTGTACAAATTGAGAACCGCCCGGCTCCATTGTCCTTTAGTTAAACTTTCAATATCGGCATAAATTTACTATTTTTGTCGTACATACCTTGATGCAGAAAACTACGCTGCAAATCTAAGGTTTGGAACATGAAACACTTACTAATCACCGCACTGGCCCTGGTGGCCCTGGCCTCGGCCGCACAAGCACAAACTAAATATATAGACCCGTACACCGACCGCGCAGACGAAAAAAGCTGCTGGGAGTGGGGAGACTATGTGATCGCGGCAGACGGCGCCGTTGCCTACACCTACAGCTACAAACAGGTCTCCATTTCCCTTAAGAACAAAGTGACGGGCAAGTACATCATTCCCGTCATCGGCAAGGGGCTGGCCAAGAGACTCTCCGATGGAAATGCCCGTGAGGAGGGAATCATCTACGGCATCACCTATCCCACGCAGGGCAAGGAGTACTGGCGTGGCCGGGGCCAGATTTTTTTCTTTGACTCGTCCAAGCGCAATACGCCTCCCGAAATGGACGGACTGCTCTACTTGAATGGCCAAAAGACGTATAAGTATGCATCGGGCACGATGGGATGGAACTGGTTGTGCGGTCTCTTCAAAATCGAAGGAGACCAGCTGAAACAGGTGGCAGAATTGCCCCTGGGCTCTTTTGAATTCTATGACGATATCCCCGCCTTCGGCGTCAAAAGCATGGAGCGCTGCACCACCAAGGTGAAGACACCGCAGGGAGTGCAGGAAAACATCCACAATTACCCTCTTACCAACATCTACGCCTACGACGGCCGCCTGCTCCGGAAAGAAGTCCTGTATCTTGGCCTCTCAGGAGACGGGGACTTCCTCTGGGTGCTGGACAAGGAGGCCGTCGGCAGCATGGGAAAGCACTTCGCTTCCGGGCGGAAGGATTATTCCGCGTACGGCTTCAAGGCCCTGGATTTTAATCTGAATCCCCTTCCCCGTTATGCCGAGTACAGTTATCTGGGTCCTCGTAAGATCACGAAAGGAGCCGCTGTCAAGCAACTGATCATCGTGGGCAAGGGAGATTTGTACGGGGTCATAGACATGGAAGGAAACGTGGTCATTCCCGCTATCTACCCGGATCCGGAGGTTGTGGACGAGGTCCTCAAAGGGTATGTCAATATTTCCTATTCCCTGTGGTACGAGGAAAGGGCTGCAAAAATCAGGGCCACCAAGGACGAGTTCGAGAAGCAGGAGCATTTCGAGACCCGCCAGGCCGATCCAGCCCTGCAGGAAGCCTTCGTGCAGGAAAAAATGGCCGATGCCATGGATACCTACCTGCAGGAGATGCTCCGAAAAGGCGTAAATATAAAGCTGGGCAAGTATGACGCCGAACAGGAGTGCTTCCCGGTCTACTTCGCCCCGGCTGCATGGAACGGTTTCTCCGTGCCCATCCCCCTGGATCAGGCTCCCACTTTCAAGGAAGCCTTCGAGTCCATGAAGGAGGACGCCCTTGCCGGTGCCACCTACACCGTGCGCAACGACGCCATCGGCATTTCCCGTATCACCTTCACCCTTCCGGACGGACAGACTGTCAATTGCGAGATGTAGATAATGGTTCCTCGCAAAGATTTGCATCGGCCAAAGCTTTCAAGTATCTTTGTACGACAAAACTTCGCACCACATTTCCACAAAGCATTGAAAAAACGGGCGGT
>OMQK01000179.1 GCA_900313205.1 uncultured Bacteroidales bacterium
TCCATGAAACCCTATATCGACATCGTGGATGATATCAAGGCAACCTCGATGACAAAACTCAATGGGTTGTTGTAATCAGAGAAAGAACGAATTCTACAAAGTCGGAGATGTCTTCATCGACGCTGGCTTTTTCCAACGCCTTCATATATTGTTCACGACGCTCCAGCGGTACTACCACCCAGGGGTAACCACTGGTGACCAATTGGCTGTTCATTGCAAAACGGGCCGTCCGGCCATTCCCGTCCATGTAGGGGTGGATATAGACGAAGAAGAAATGTCCCAGAATAGCACGGACCAGAGCGTCGGGCTCTTCTTTCATCATATCCGCCAAGGCTTCCATAGCATCCAATACCGCATCAGGATTCAATGGAACATGCATGGAGTTACGAATATAAACTTGGTGTGTGCGGTAGCCAATGAGATCGGAAGCTTTGATGATTCCGGCACGGATGCAAGGCTCAAACAGTTGGAAGTGCCAACTCTGATGTCCTTTGACATACATCATTGCTGCGTCTGATCCGGTAGTTATCGTATCTGAAATGGATGCGCGAAGCGCCTGATAAGCCTGATAATACCCTCGGGCAGCCAAGGCGTCTTTTTGTTCTTTGTCGTGTGCATCCTTTTTCGGATCCCACTCACCGCTTCGAACCCTTTCCAATAGTTCTTCTGTAACCTTGTATCCTTCAATAGACAAGGAATTGTAGCTATCCTTGATATAGGTGGCATCCATATTGGACAGGACATCGGCCAAATTGATCTTAGAGGGGTGGGCCCCTGTGGATTCTTTTAGGGCAACGACAATCTGGCGCATTCTCGCCCACATAAGACGGATACGGGAGGCATACGGCGAAACGCTAGTCTCTGGAAGACGGATATTCTCTTCAAAGGGATTCTCCTCCGAAACCTCATAGCCAATTTGACGCATCGTAGTAAGGAGCGTATCTGCCATCTCTTCTCTTCCGATGGAGCGCAAGGCTCCAACCACCCTTCCGGCACGGGTAGAGTGTCCCCCCTCAATCGCAACTGCTGTCATGGAGGAAATATCCCTAATCATGGCGAGACAAGTTCTTGCTTCAAGTGAATTTCGCCTGTAATAGTCCGGTGACGCCATCAAAAGGGATAAGCTCAAAGGATATAGATTGACACCGTAACGGGGCTCTTTTACTACTGAGTTCGGGATACTTGCTTTGATATCCAGGATCGAGGTCCCGAAAGGAAGTGAAAGAATGTTGTTCGACGCTTTCGGACTACGGACGATCAGTTGTTTGGGAATGATGCTTTTACCGCTGTAAAAGTAAAGGGATAATTCGGGAGAAAGGCACCATTGTTCACCCAGTTTACTGTCAAGGTAGGCTGTGACAAAAGACCAATATGATACATACCAGACGGTAGAATCGCCTTCACTTCCAGGAGAGGAAGGGATATACCACCCTTTGATGACCATTTGAAGATAGCCATTGTCCACCAAACGTTTGGTATGCATCTCACCAAGAGTCGAAGCGCCCTGGATGACCATATTATCTTTATGATCATCCTGCCAAGCCTTAAGTACCGCCAGCGAATCAGCGAGTTTTTCCTGCAATGTCGCCATAATTAGTTTATTGCTTCCGGGCGTTATTAGTTTATTTCCGCCGACTATTATTAGTTTATTTCCGCAAAAATACAACAATTATGTGAAAAGACAATCCTAAGTCCTCTTTTTGTTTTTCATTGACGATGGCCCTCATTCTGTTCGTCTTTTGCCACTCAAGTCGGGTGGCATTTTATGTACAAAGGTGCTGTTATGCAGTGGCAGAATACATCAAAAACACATACCTTTCTGGGCCTCCAACGGACGTGTCTGATAGGTCGATTCTTGGTGAAACAAACGGTTCAGAGTACCATTTCAGAGTATCATTTCCAAAAACACTCACTTTTTTTCGAGAAAAACCCCGGAAATCCGTAAAAAGTAGCGCGTGGGCTCTTGCAAGTAAGTTTTTCTTCCTAACTTGAATCAGGGAGTTGACCCATAATCCCTTGGTTTATGGCACATTGCCGGTTGAATAAGCGGCAAAAATGGACTAAAACCCATCCTGAAAAAACTACTGGTAATGTGCCACTGTTTAACGCTCAAAACAGTAAGCGAAATGAGTACTGAAATAAACATCAACGGGCTGCTTGAAAAGCCCCTTTGGCAGATGACCGGGGAAGAGTACTGCCAGCTCACCCAATATGCTCTTTCCCTTTCCAATGGAACGGGAACTGCACCCTCTCCGTCAGGTCAGAAGGCCCTCGGCGTTCACGCCCTGGCTGTGGAACTCGGCTGTTCCGATTCCACCATCTATGCCCTCATGAGGACACCGCGTGAGGAGGATGGATCCTCCGAAGGTGGTGGAGTCCTCAAGGATGCGATAGTTTCCCGTATCGGGCGACGGATCGTCGAGATAATACCTCACTCGCTTGCTGAATTCATCGCTATTTGTACTTTGTTTCGCAGCAATCCTTCGCTGTAGCCGGTTATAATATCGACGATAATGCCTTCGGGAGAGACGATGACAAAGGTGGGAATCCCATTGGTCCCAAAGGCCCGGACGCTACCGGACGCTCCTTGGGGGTCATTCCAATCATTCCAGAAGATCCCATGCTCTCTTGACGCTTCTTTCCAGGGATTCTCGCTGTCCAGACTGATGCTGACGACGGCGAGTTTCTCTTTGAATTCATTGCTTACTGCACCGAGTTCAGGGACGGCTTTTAGGCAGGGGCCACAGCCTCTGCTCCAGAAATCCATCAGGACCCACTTCCCTGCAAAATCAGAGATACGGACAGATTTACCATTCTTGTCAAAATACTCGTAAGACGGAACGGGTGATCCAGCACTCACAGTTTTAACGGGATTGAGATAGTTTAGAGCCTCCATTCCGGCCCTGGAGGTTTTCTGCTCGTCTGACAGCCGGTCATACAGGCGCAGCACGGCTTCGCGGTACTCCTTTTTCCCCATGGATACTTGAAGCGCCAGTGAAAGGATCCTATCGAGGGCGAAGGTTCCGATTTCTTCCGTTTCCAGTATTTTCAACTCTTGCTGCGAAAGTCGGTCATCGATCTCATGGCTGGCATCCAAATCCTGTTGTGCCATCACCCTCAGGGAATCCTTCTGTTCCTGGGTCAGAACCTCTCCATAATATAGTTCATTGACAACCAGATTTCGGTGTGCCAGAATCTCGTCCAGAGCATTCCAGTCTTCCCGGGACATCTTCTTCAAGAATAGCTGACGCAGTTTCTGATCCTTGACGGGACTGTCTATACGTGCGGTCCTAAAATGCTTTCCTTCTCCCTTTATTCGGACAAAGGCTCCCGGTTCAAGATATATTTCCGGCCCGTAATTGATGACATCGACATAGCCCTGTCGGGGGCGAAAAAGCGAAATCATATAATGGTCCGCTTCAGCAAGTGAATCAAGTCGGAAGGAGAAACGCCCGTTTCTCAAGGTATCGGTCTGAATACCTTTTCCTATTTCACCTTCATGCTGGAATAACACGGCGATAATCGTCTCTTCTGGGTCCAATCCGGTGGCTTGTCCTTGAATCAACGCACCGTTCTCCGGCACCTTCCCGGTGCAGGCCACCATCAAGAGGGAGGCGCATACAGCAAAAATACTTATTCTCATATGATTCATAATGATTCTACAATCCTAATGCTTCTTTTACAGCCTCGCCAATCTGTTCGCCCCGGAGGTCCCGCTTGAGAATCGTCCCGTCTCATTTATGTTGTAATCCAGTACAAATGCAGTAACTTGATCGGCCGTCCCGCCCTCGATGCGTCCTTGAATGAGTGTCGTTTCAGATGCCTTCGGAGTACAGGCGGTCAATAGCCATGCGGCGGCCACGTACATTAGGTTCGCTTTCATCTCGTTTATGATAAGAGTTAAAAATGTAATATCAAAAATAAAGAAAAATCCCCCTCAGACTACTCTGAGAGGGATTTTTGTGGAGCATAGGGGATTCGAACCCCTGACCTATAGATTGCGAACCTATCGCTCTACCAACTGAGCTAATACCCCATTGGGAGTGCAAAGGTAGGAAAAATTTTGGAAACCCGTACTTTTTTGCGGATTTTTTTCAAAAGAATCAACCGATGCTGTCCACGGTGACCTCTTTGAAGCGCTCCAGGATCTGCTCGATTGTGGTGCTGCGGCGGACGATGACGGCCAGGCGGACGCGGTAGCGGCCCTCGGAGCAGGTCAGCGATTCTTCCTCTATTTCCTTCTTGAAGGTGCGCAGGATGGCCTTGACCTTTTCTTCGGAGTCGCTGGAGAATACGATTTCCATGGTTTTGGATCCGGAGCGGAGGAGGATGTAGTGCATCACCTCGAGACAGATCAGGGCGAGGATGCAGGTGGTGCCGGAGAGGACGTAGAGGCCGGCGCCGCAGCCGAGGCCGATGGCCGAGGCGACCCAGAGGCCGGCCGCCGTGGTCAGGCCGCGGACCGTGTTCTTCTGGAAAATGATGATGCCGGCGCCGAGGAATCCGATGCCGGATACGACCTGGGCGGCGACCCGCGCGGCATCAAAACGCTCGGC
>OMQK01000033.1 GCA_900313205.1 uncultured Bacteroidales bacterium
GTCTCTATCCATTGAGAGATCCCGCCAGCGTGACCCTGAGGGCGGGAAGTATCTCCAGGTATTTCAATGCCGGTCCGGTACGCCTGACAGAGATCCTTACCACGGATCCTGAATCTCCAGCCGTGGTGGCGCACTATCAGTGGGAAGGGGATGTTGACAGCCTTGTTGTCTCCTTCTCCTCCAACATGCGCTTCATGTGGCCGTATGATTCCAACGCCCTTGGGTCCATCCTGGGCGGATGGTCTGAGAATGCCGGACTGTATGCTTTTACCGCGGCCGACGGGGAGTTTGTTTCGCTCCTTGGCTCCAACCTTCCCGGGAAGCTTCTCTCTGAAGCCAGTGCGGGGCAGCTGCTGCAGTTAAATGCATCCATATCTCTGGATGCCTCCGGCCATCAGGCCTGTGATATAGTCATGGCAGCCGGCAGCGAAGGCATGAAGCCGGCATTATTGGCCTATAAGAAGGCCATGAAAGACCCCCGCGCCGTATACGGGAACAACACTGATTACTGGCAGAAATACCTTGAGAACACGGTAAGTGTGGTATCCCCGGATCCCGAATTCAACGAGGGTTACCGCTGGGCAACTGTATCGGCCGGCCAGTTCATCGCAGAGACCCCGGGAATTGGCTCCGCCCTTATGGCCGGATATGCCTCTTCACTTCGCGGATGGGGAGGCGGCCACCGCGTGAGCGGCCGTCCTGGTTACGCCTGGTATTTTGGACGTGACTCTGAAATTGCCGGTTTCGCATACCTTGGGATGGGTGATTTCAATGCCGTCAGGTCCACCTTGGAGGTGCTCTCAGACTTCCAGGGAGAGGACGGCCCCATCTTCCATGAACTCACCACCAGCGGTTCTGACCATTTTGACGCATCTGATGCCACGCCTCTCTACGTTATTCTGATGGCCGATTATCTGAGAGCTACAGGAGACACCCGTTTTGTGAAGGAGCACATGACCAACGTCTATAAGGCCATGGATTTCTGCTTCTCCACGGACACGGACGGAGACCACTTCATTGAGATCCGCCACGTGGGGCACGGCTGGCTGGAAGGAGGGGATTATTTTGCCGATAATACGGAATTCTACCTTTGCGGAATCTGGGCCAGGGCGCTTTCAGACGCAGCCTGGCTTGCGGGTCTTTATGGTAATCAGGAAAAAGCAAAGGCATGGGCCGATGAATCCGTGGTTGTGACTAAGGAACTGGACCGTTACTGGAATCCAAAGGGCTATTATAATTATGGTATATATAATGACGGCTCTTTCACCACTTCCCTTCTTGCCCTGGAGTCATTCCCCATCTGGCTTGGCGTGACAGACCCCGAAAAGGCGGCAAGTACGGTGAAGTGGTATTCCGGAGAGAATTTCACCCAGCCCTGGGGTGTGCGTCAGACGGGAGACCCCCGCGACGAAGAGAATGTGGGTCCCTATGACGAGAGCAACATCTGGCCGCTTCTCACAGGTTCAGTGGCTTTGGCCGAATACTGCACGGGATTCAAGGATGCCGCCTATTACCATCTTATGGGTAACCTCAGGTGCTATAGCGGCTCCACTCACGGGCGCGTTCCGGAAGTCCTCAGGGGTAACGCCTACAGAAGCGGAGGTATCACGGCATTCCAGTGCTGGTCCGAAACAGGCGTAACAGGCCCCGTGATCCGCGGAATGCTTGGCTGGACCTGCAACGCCGTTGACGGCACATGCACGCTTGCCCCGCAGCTCCCCGATCACTGGAACAGCCTTAAGGTCCGGGGCCTCCGTATTGGCCGGGACCTGATTGGTTTTGACATGACTTCAGATGGAGATACCGTCACCTTTGACTTCACCTCTACCGGCAAACCCAAGGAACTGACGTTCACTTATGCCGGAAAGACACAGATACTGACTTTGTACAATAACACTAAACTGGTAATAAACAAATGAAGCGTTTGATAATCATGGCACTATCGGCTGCTGCTCTCTTTTCCTGCGCTTCCCCCAAAACGGAGGAGGGGCTGTATCAGAACAATCGCTCACCGCTTGTCCAAAAACCGTATATGGAACTCCCGCTGGGCGCCGTAAAACCCGACGGCTGGCTCAGGGATCAGCTTCTGCGCCAGGCTTCCGGCATGACCGGCCACCTGGACCAGATAGTCCCCAATATTATGGGAGACCGTAACGGCTGGCTTGGAGGAGACGGCGACAAATGGGAGCGCGGTCCGTACTGGATTGACGGCCTGGTACCGCTGGCTTACATCCTTGACGATCAAACCCTGAAGGATAAGGCACAGCGCTGGATAGAATGGACTCTTTCCAGCCAGCAGGAAAACGGTTTCTTCGGACCCTCCGAAGACCTCCCCAACGTGGATGGTCTCCAAAGGGACCGTACGCATGACTGGTGGCCCCGCATAGTGGTTCTCAAGTTCCTCCAGCAGTATTACGATGCAACCGGAGATCCCAGAGTCATATCATTCATGACAAACTACTTCCGTTATCAGCTGGAAAGGCTCCCGGAAGAGCCTCTTGGACAGTGGAGCTACTGGGCTGTGGAGAGAGGAGCAGACAATATTATGGTTGTCTACTGGCTGTATAACATCACCGGAGACGCTTTCCTTCTGGACCTTGGAAAGCTTCTTGCCCAGCAGACCGCGCCCTGGAAGGACCGCCTTTCAGATCACAGCACCCTGTTCACTCGTTATGCTCTTCACTGCGTAAACCTTGCCCAGGGCTTCAAGGCCCCGGTCATAGAGTACCAGGGCAATGGTGATAAATCATATGTAGACGCCGTCATTACCGGTTATGAAGACCTGATGAAGCAGCTTGGCTGGCCCAACGGGATGTATGGCTCCGACGAACTCCTCCATAGCGGTTCTCCCACCCAGGGATCGGAGTTCTGCTCTGCCGTTGAGCTTATGTTCTCGCTTGAGCGCATGATAGAGATCACAGGCCGGACGGATCTTGCCGACTGGCTTGAGAAAGTGGCCTACAACGCCCTTCCCACCCAGGCTACGGATGCCTTTGACGCCCGTCAGTACTACCAGCAGCTCAATCAGGTGGAGGTATCCCGCCAGATGCGAAACTTCATGACCAGCTATAATGGCACGGAAGGCACATTCGGCCCTCTCACCGGCTTCCCCTGCTGTACGGCCAATATGCATCAGGGCTGGCCTAAATTCGTGAGGGACCTCTGGTTTGCATCGGCCGATTCCGGGCTTGCCGCCATGTATTACGGCCCTTGCACCGTAACGGCAAAGGTAGCCGACGGCACGGTAGTTACCATTTCAGAATCCGGCGGCTATCCCTTCTCTGAGGCTGTCCAGTTCAGGATCGAAGCTCTCTCAAGCCCCGCCGTGTTCCCGCTGCATCTTCGCGTTCCGGGCTGGTGTGAGACCGGCACAGTGAAGGTTAACGGCGTTGAGGTGGCATCGGCCGCGGGCGGAGAAACCCTGGTTGTGAACCGTGAATGGAGCCAGGATGACCAGATTGAACTTGTCCTTCCCCTGGAGATAAAGGTAACCCGCTGGTATGAGAATTCCGCAGCCATTGAACGCGGTCCTCTTGTGTTTGCCCTGAAGATGAAGGAGAACTGGACAAAGGTAGCCAACGACGGAAAGTTCGGAACCCGTTACGGAGACTGGTACTATGAGGTTCACAGCAAGGACGCCTGGAATTTTGCCCTTCTGAGGGAAGATGTGGAAGGAGATGCTCCCAAGCAGGCCTTCACGCTGGAAGAGATGCCAACGGACGCCTACCCCTGGAACATTGAGAATGCTCCGCTTCAGATCAAGGCACGTGCGCGTATGATGAATGACTGGAAACCTTATGGCGGCTCTACCGGCCCGCTTCCTTACAGTGACCAGTATCAGGCCGATCTAGGCCCCGTGCAGGAGATAACCCTTATCCCTTATGGCTGCACAACCCTGAGGATTACCGAATTCCCTGTAACCTACTAGAAGAAGATGAAAAGAAGAATACTCATACTCCTCATTCTTGCATGCCCCTTCCTCATGAACGGGTCATGCACGCCCACAGAAGCGGCAAAGCCTGAGGATAAGACCGCGGAGGAACAGACTCCCGGCCCCAGTACTGATGTCCCCGGGCCGGAAATAGCCCTGGTGGCTCCCGCAGACGGCTTTTCCATAGAATTGTGGTACAATGAGGACTATGCCTTTGAGTGGAAGCCCATGGAGGGCCAGAATTTCTACCGCCTGAATTTCAGCAGTACGGCCGATATGTCAAAGGTGTCTTCCATAGTTGTCAACGGCACGGAGGCCTCCGTGAGTTGGCGGGACCTTGACAAGGCCTTTAAGGAAATCGGCCTTGGGTCTGCGCAGACAGCGGATGTCTGGTGGAGCGTTGCTCCCTGGACGGAAGGGACTGCTTATACTCCCAAAGTGCGCCGCCTGAGGGTTACCACCCTCAAGGAAGACGGAGTTTCCGAGCCTGTGACGGACCCTGTAAAGGTTAAGGTTGCCGTAGTCTACGAGGACCCTGTTTACAACGATCCCTCCAATCCTTCAGACCCCCGCAACGGGAAACGTATCCATGAGATTGAGCACTGGAACAACCCCTGGGCCCAGATGCAGGAGTATGCTGCGGCCTTTGAGGAGATCTCTCACGGTGCAGTGGACATAGAGATAGTGGAGGAGCATGATTCTGAACAGATGTTCTGCTACACCGCCTCTACAGCCAGTTCCTCCAACCGGGAATACATGACCCCCGTGCTGCTCTACAAGCGCTACCTGGACCCCGATCCCGATAGCGGAAAGGCCCACATTGACATTGACGGAAAAACCCTGGAGTACGACTACGTGGCCATGATGGATGCCTTTGACCTTTCTGCCAAAGTAGAGGCCGGCACCATAAACGAGGTCTGGGTGTACAACCATCCCGCCTGCAATATGAACGAGTCCCGCTTCATGGGAAAGGGAGGGTTCTGGTGCAATTCCATGCCCATAGACTATGGCATTGGAAAGAACTACGCCCACAACAAGAAACTGGTGTGCGTGATGTTCTGCAACTATGAACGCACCGTGGACCTTGCCCTCCACAGTTTTGCCCACAGGACGGAGTCCATAATGAGCCAGCTCTACTATCAGAATTACAACACCAAGTCAAAGACCTGGCGTGACTACAACAAGTACGGCGTGTTCACATACGTGTATGAGCGTGACTGGTTCAAAGGGACCACGCGTGACCTCAACAAGTTTGACATGTTCTTCTCCCATGGAAGCGCATTTGAAAAGGTAGGGGAGAAGGGATATGCCCACATCGGCTGCTGCCATTCTCCCTGCAACACTGACATGAACTACGGGTACGAGGACACAGCCTCCATCTATTCCTTTGCCGACGAATGGGACAATTACCCTTACGTCCACGGTATAGAGGCCGATGCCCGCAAGGTCACCTGCGCGGAATGGCAGCACCCCAAAGGCTACCAATACGGCTATATGAAGTGGTTCTACAGCCATGTCCCCCACTTCAAGGGCATCAACACCTATGATGAAGGGGACCTTCACCTGAATAACTGGTGGCACTATCTTTTTGATTACTACGGCGCGCTGGAACTTGAGGCGCAGCTGAGAGCAGAAATAGGAAAGTAACACAATCTATGAAAAGAATTCTTGCATACACTTTGATTCCTCTTGCGGTGCTTGCCTGTGCAGGCCCCCAGATCAACGTAGAAGAGGAAGTTGAGGAAGAGACCAAGACCTACAGCCTGGATCTGCAGCAACCGGAAAACTCAACTGTATGGACGCTGGAAGCGGACAAGACCTATACCTTCTCCTGGCAGGCCGTCCCCGGTCAGACCAACTACAAACTGTTATTCAGCAAGAGCCAGGATCTGTCCAGCCCTTATACCGTGAGTATAAGGAAAACCTCTCAGGATCTGGACGGCAGGACCCTGGACGGTTATCTTCAGGAGCTGGGCATAGCATCTGAGGCCACGGCCGATATATGGTGGAGCGTGCTTCCCTACAAGGAGGTGGCACATACTGAGTATACCACTTTTACCCGTAAGCTCACCGTTACCCGTCTGGCCGAAGAAAAACCTGACTGGGGCCCCGTTGAGGAACCGCTGGTGGTAAAGGTGGCAGTGATCTATGAAGATCCATATTACACCAACATAAGTAATGCCTCGGACCCCTGGAACGGCAAGCGCATCCATGAGATCTTCTCCTACAACGACCCTCATGCCCAGATGCTTGAATATGCCCGTGACTTCGAGGAGGTCTCCCACGGCGCAGTGGACATCCAGATAGTACACGAGTTCTCACTAAACGACCGCCTGTTCTCATATTATTCTGAGGGTGAGACAGAAACCTCCGAAAGAAGGTATGTCACTCCGGTTGAAATCTGCAACGACTTCATCAAGGACCATAAGAACATTGACGGAGTGGGCCTGGAGTACGATTATCCCGGTGTGCTGGATCATTTCGGCATTTCTGAGATGATAGATGCCGGGGAGGTGAACGAGGTCTGGATCTACAACCACCCTTCCTGCAAGATGAACGAGTCCCGCCTCATGGGCCAGGGAGGCTTCTGGTGCAACAGCGGCCCCATTGATTATGGCCAGGACCGCTATCACGCCCATAACAAGAAACTGGTGTGCGTGATGTTCTGCAATTATGAGCGCACCGTAGACCTTGCCCTCCACAGCTTCGCTCACAGGACGGAGTCCATCATGAGCCACCTGTATTACAACGAGAACTTCCACTGGTTCCCCAACGATTCCCATTTCTCCGGTCTGAAGAAGGACCTCCGTGCCTTTGACAAGTTCTTCTCACACGGCACCGCCTATGAAAAGGTTAGCGACAAGGGGTATGCCCATATCGGCACCTGTCACTCTCCCTGCAATACGGACGTAAACTACGGATACTCTGAGTATTCATACATCTATACTTACGCCGACGAATGGGATAACTACCCTTATATTGAAGATAACCCCGATAATGCCCGCAGGGTGAACTGCACCGAGTGGAACAGTACCCAGTATGGGTATATGAAATGGTTCTACAAACATATCCCGCACTTCAAGGGTATCAACACCCACGATCCCAATGACCTCCATCTTAACAACTGGTGGTACTACCTGTTTGATTATTACGGGGCCGTGGAGTATGAACAGCATCTCCAGAGAGAATTATTATAAACCATAAATTAACACTATGTCAACTAAACTCCAAAGAATCGGAACCTTCCTCCTTGGGACCGTCCTTCTCCTTCTGGCTCCGGCCATAAGGGTGGATGCCCAGAAGACGGTTACGGCAAAGGGAACGGTCATCGACCAGAACGGTGATCCCGTTCCAGCCGCCGTATTCTATGTCAAGGGGAACAAGGACAACGGCGGTGTTGCCAAGGACAATGGTACATTCAGTATCACGGTCCCCAGAGGCGCCACCCTGGTGTTCACCAGCCTCGGTTATGCCGACGTAGAACAGACGGCGTCAACCAACATGGTTGTCCAGATGAAGACGGAGAGCCAGATGCTTGATGAGCTGGTTGTTGTGGGTTACACCAAAGAGAACCTGAGGAACATTTCCGCCGCTGTTCAGCGCGTGGATATGCAGGCTCTGGAAAACAACCAGTCAGTGTCCCTGGCCTCCATGCTCGCCGGTCAGGCCGCAGGTCTGCAGACCGTTACCCGAAGCGGCGTCCCCGGCGCCTCCAACACCGGTCTGGTTATCCGAGGCAACAGTTCCCTGTCATCGGCCAATGATATCACGGGTATATCCAACCCGCTTTATATCATTGACGGTGTCCCTATGTCCCTCCAGGATTTTGCCGGATACAATGTGACGGATAACGACTTCCTGTCATCGCTTAACCCGCAGGATATCCAGAGCATCGACATCCTGAAGGATGCCGCAGCAACGGCTATCTACGGTTCCCGAGGCGCTAACGGCGTTGTCATCATCACCACCAGAAAGGGTACGTCCGGTAAAGCCCGTATCACTGCCCGTGTAAGCCACGGTTTCACCGTCAAGCCGGCCAAGATTCCGGTATATGTGGGCCAGGAGGAGCGCGAGGCCAAGATCGACCTCCTCAAGAAAACCTGGACCAACCTCTTCCAGGGGGCCGAATGGTACGACCAGCGCACTACCGGTAACGGTGCAACCTATGTGGAAGCCATTGCCTATCCTTCCGTGCTCTCGGATAAGTACAACCCGTACTTCAATAACGCCTACGACTTCCAGAACATGTTCTATCAGACCGGCCAGACCGGCAATTACGACCTTTCCATGGAAGGTGGTAACGAGAACAATTCATACCGCGTGTCGCTGGCTCATTACAACGAGACCGGTGTCCTGGTGGGTTATGGCCTTTCCCGTACAAACCTTTCGATGTCACTGGTTACTGATGTGAACAAATGGATCCACAACGAGGTTGTGATGCGTTACTCCTACGTAGACCGTGAAGGCGGTATGGGTGATGTGATGAAGGCCATGCCTACAAGCCCCACCAACCTCCCTTCATCCCTGTTCTACCGTACTCCCACTGAATTGAATCAGATGTCGGGTGAACTTGGTGACGCCTACAACAAGAACGTTTCCCATAACCTCACGGTGGGTGAAACCCTGCGTCTGAAGTTTGCCGAATGGCTCACCATGGACAATCAGGTTTCCATGGTGCTGGATTTCGGAAAGCGCGACTATTCCGTTCCTTCCATCGCGCGTACGGATAACAAGAGTATCGCCTACTCCTATGCCAGCATGACCACAACCTACAACGTGAACTCAGTCCTTAACTTCAACAAGTCTTTCGGCAAGGACAAGAAACACACGGTAATCGCCCTGCTGGGAACGGAGGTCAACATCAATGACCTGAATACCCTGAGGGCCGAAGCCCAGTCTGGTATGTCGGATCACCTGAAGGTTATCCAGGGATACACCAAGGAGAACACCTTTGCTTATTCCGATATAGTGACCTCCAGGATGTTCTCCGTATTCGGCCTGCTTTCCTATGGCTTTGCCGGAAACCGCTACAAGATTGAAGGTGTGTACCGCCGTGACGGCTCCTCCCGTTTCGGTGCCAATACGCGCTGGGCAAACTTCCCTTCAGTGAAGGCTCAGTGGGCATTCAGTGAAGAGCCCTGGCTGAAACCGGTTACCGGCGCCTGGCTGGATTTCGGTAAGTTACGTGTTTCATACGGTACTTCCGGTGAAATCTACTACGACCCCCTGCTTCAGTACAACTCCCTGGTCGCACCCAACGGTTTCGGCTCCGGCGTCCTCTGGGCATCCAGCAACAAGATGGATGTCAAGACATACGGCGGCAACCTTTCCCTGGTCTCCGACTTTGACAAGATTGCAAATAAGGACCTCACCTGGAGCTGGTCAAAGGAAGTTGACTACGGTCTTGACCTGGAACTCTTCGGCCGAAGGCTGAACATGACCTTCGATATCTACTCCAGATACATCTCCAACCTGGTCTATACGTCACAGCTTCCCGCCTACGTTGGCTTCAACAGGATTTCCTCCAACCTTGTGGATATGGTGGGACATGGCTTTGAGGCATCCCTCACGGCCTATCTCTTCCCCCGTACCAGCAAGGTGCAGTGGGACTGGACCCTCAACCTTGGTAACAACCACATGGTCATAGCCAAGATGGGTAACGGCGGCAAGGACTATATCAACACCGATGAAAATTACGCGTTCATCCAGGGCGCCCCTGCATTCCAGTACTATATGCACGAGTATCAGGGAGCGCTGGATAACTTCTCCGACCTTCCCGTGAATCCGCTCACCGGTGAGGCCCTTACCTATTATATGGTAGATATGGGTCTTGCCCGAAACCTCCAGGGACGTATCTTCCCGGGATGTTCCCTCTATACGGATGTTGACGGTGACTACTATCTCCGCAACGACGAAAGCGACATGAAGGTAATCGAAGGAAAGACTGCAGAACCCAAGATCACCGGCGGTCTGTCCACAGGCTTCAAGTACAAGAACTTCTCCTTCAGGATCAATACTTCATTCGCGTTCGGCCACTGGATTTTCAATACCACCCTCTACGAGCAGCTGAGCCGTCTGGACAATTCGTCCGACTTCTACCAGTATGCCCTCTACAAGTTTGACGAATCCAAGTTCTGGTCCGGCCCCGGCGACAACTCCTACTATCCCATGCTCTATGTGAACTACTGGGAAGGCGGCGGTGCAAGCATCTACCGTAAGTCCAGCATGTATCTGGAAAGGGGAGACTACTGGAGCATAGACAATATCAATGTCTCCTACAACCTGCCGGACAAATGGATGAGCAAGATCCACCTCCGTGGAATCAACGTCTATCTGAACGTGAGCAACGTAGCCATGTTCAAGGCTTCTTCGGTGCTTGATCCCCGCAAGGTCTCCCGTATCGGCTTCTACAATGGTGAAGGTTATCCTCTGTCCCAGACCTTCGTCATCGGCACTCAGATTCAGTTCTAACGCTTAAAGGAAAAGTAATATGAAAAAGTACATTATAATACTTATGGCAGCGGTGATGGCAGTGTCCGTCTCTTCCTGCAAGAAATTCCTTGAGCCCACCCAGATTGACCTTATCTATAATGAAGCCTTCTGGGAATCCCAGGCCGATGCCGAGGTCGGTGTCACCGGCATCTATTCTCTATACCGCGGTCTTATGTCTTCCGGCGCCAACTGGTACCAGAGGGCCGATGTAACTTGCGGCTTCGTGAAGAACGGCTGGTCCGGCGGTTCCAACAGGAACTACTATACCGTGGGCAACTATTCCGATGTCTCTTCCGTAGACAGGATGTGGGGCTCCATGGACAGCGCCTGCGACTGGGGCACTTTCTACAAGGTGATTGCCCAGGCCAATCTTGTTATCAGCAAGATCCTGGCAATGGATGTGAAGCAGTTCCGCAGCCAGGACGACTATAACCACCTCCTTGGTGAAGCGTACTTCCTCCGCGCACTCACGTATTTCGACATCCTGAGGGTGTGGGGTGATGCTCCGCTTATCACCGATGCAATCGAATCTTCCAGCCAGGTGATCAACAAGGATCACTCTCCCATCCTTATCGGCCGCAGCTCTGACTTTGAGATAGCCAGCCAGGTCCTTGCCGATGCAGAGCAGGCCGTGGCCCTTCTGGATTACGGCATCCCCGGCAGCGCAAGCTGGGGCATCCGCGCCAACAAGGGATCGGCCCTTCAACTGCTGGCACATGCAAACATGTGGGCCAACTTCCTGGCCAGGCGCGACCGCCTGCCCAATCCACTGGGTTATGTGGCCGATGCCATCACCGCCCTTGAAGACCTCAGGGATCACGGCGGATACTCATATGTGGATTACAGCAGTGCCGATGCCGTCAAGGCTATGTTCAACGGCCAGTCCTCAGAGGCAGTATTCGAGCTATATGTGGGCACGGAGAACAACGAGTCTTACAGGGCCGACTGGTCTGGCGTCCAGGCCTACACCTGCAAGATGAATCCTCTTGACGACGACCCCACCCATGACCGTTCGGCCGGTATCGACTGGATCCCCTACAGCCAGAAACCCAAGCTCTACCCCGAGTACGATTTTGCCATCGGCGGTCCGGATATCCGTCCCCACCTGTTCTTCGGCGCATGGGATTCCACCTACAACGAGCCTTTCAACGAGACCCAGGGTTCATCCACCAACGACAGGACCAAGGTTACCTGGCTCACCAAGTGGGCTCAGCTCACGGAGGACACGGAGCGTGAACAGGGTTCCTACATAGCCTACTTCGCAGAGTGCAATATCCCCGTTTTCCGCTATACGGATGCCATGCTTCTGCTTGCCGAGGCATACTACAAGAATGGCGAGGAAGGTAAGGCCCTGCCCATCGTGAACGATATCCGCAACCGTGCGGGCCTGACCGATTACTCTGGCTCCGACCTAATCTCGGAGATCATGCAGGAGCGTGTGAGCGAACTCTTCGGTGAGGGTTACCTCTACTTTGACTTCGTGCGTAACAACTACTGGCCCAACGCCCACCTGATGGGTGCCGTGAAGTACCGCCAGAAAGGTTATTACTGGCCGGTTTCTTCCAGTGTTCTCTCCACGAATACCCTTATTGACCAGACTCCGTACTGGAATGGTAAGTGCAACTGGTAAAAAAGGAGGATGTTATGAAAAGAATAGTATATATAATTATTGCAACGGCAGTAGCCCTGACAGTTTCCTGCAAAAAGGACGACTCAATAGGCGGCAGCGTCAACTCTACCGAGCAGCTTGACATCCCCACCTATGAGTGGATGCTCCAGACCGACGAAACCGAGGTTGTTGCCCGGCTCTTCGAGAAAGCCGGCCTCAAAGAC
>OMQK01000199.1 GCA_900313205.1 uncultured Bacteroidales bacterium
ATCACCACCCAGGAACTGGTGCAAACCACGCTATGCTCCCCTGCTTCATTCCGCAGGTCGAAATCACGCATGTAAAACAGGCCGGCGGAGCCTTTGTGCCAGGTGTAAATCGATACCTGCTCCCGCCAGAGAGCTGGCTGCACAAAGTGGATGTGCATGCGGCTGAGCACCCAGGCCGTATGGTGGATATGGAGGGTATCGTAGCCGAATCCCAGCTCCTGGGCGGCCCAATAGGCAATTTCCTGGGCCAGGTCCATAAAGGCGGCGGGCCTGAGCTGCAGCTTGCTGTCCGTCTGGTAGCACGGGATGGAAATATCCTGTCTGAATTTGTATCCTTCTCTACTAACCGGCTTCATTTTACACTACTTATATAACACTTCTAACTCTTCCGGAGAATACAGGAAACTGTCCAGCCACTGAGGGGCCACGCGGCCCGCCACGGCAAGGGCAATCACCGCCAGGAGAAGCACGATGCCCAGGGCAACAAGCGTCCACAGGAACACCTTCCTGCCCTTGTGCTCTGCGGCAGGCGCCACAACGGGTTCGGGGGCAGGAGATTCCTCCACTTCGGTCGGAATGACAACGGGGGCCGGTTCAGGCTCCGGCTCCGGCTCCGGCTCCGGTTCGGGCTCCGGTTCGGGCTCTGGCGCAGGCTCTGCTACTGTCATTTCGAGCGGAGCCGCAGGCGCAGCCGAGAAATCTTCCGGCTCCGGCTTTTGTTCCAGGATGGAGGCAAGGGCAGAGACGGCTTCTTCAACTTCCTCTTTGGTTTCTTCGTGGGTTTTGAGGGAGATGGGCTGCAGGCCGAATCCGGCGGGATAGATGTCAAGGTCTTCATCGGCCACAAAGAAGAAATTATTCTCCTTGGTGGCCCTGAGACGGCCAAGGCCGGGGAAAATGATGGTTTTCCTCACTTTCAGAACCTCCTTCATCTCCTGGAGGAATTCCACCAGGATACGCGTGGCATCTGCCTCCGATGCATCCGGATTGGATTTACGGTAGATGTCCACAAGGAGGGTGTCATCCCCCTGCTTGGGAGAGAAGAAGAGCCTTCTATAAGGCGGCAGAATGGTATAGCCGCGGTCTGTGAAACTTGCAGGAACAATCTCCGTCACAAAACTTCCCAGCCCGGGAAGAGTCACGGAATCGTGGTCCAGGACCACTTCTTTGACCATTTTTGACAGAAGATCTATGTCCATACTGAAACCTTACCTCTTATAGACTACAAAGGTACAAAAAAACTCTCTAAGAAGGAAATAAAGATTTTTTAAAAATTTTTTCTCAATTACTTTGCAGAATTCAAAAAAGATTGTACCTTTGCAATCCCGTTCCAGTAACGGATATCTTCCTCCTTAGCTCAGTTGGTTAGAGCATCTGACTGTTAATCAGAGGGTCGTTGGTTCAAGTCCAACAGGGGGAGCAAAAGCGCCGGCATTTCTGTCGGCGCTTTTCTTATATAGGGCTTGGGTGGGGGCAACGTGAGTGAAACGTCATCCCGGCACATCGGAGCGAAGCGACTAAGCCCTCCCCCGAGGGGAGGGTTTGGGTGGGGGCAACGTGAGTGAAACGTCATCCCGACATACAAAAGGAGAGCCGCCTGGCTCTCCTTTTGTATGTCGGGATGACTCGACTCGAACGAGCGACCCCTACGTCCCGAACGTAGTGCGCTACCAACTGCGCTACATCCCGCTTTAGATGAAAAACAAGCTCTTAGGCGAGCTTGTTGATGTATACCTGAAGACCGCTCTTAAGGTTTGCAGCCTTGTTCTTGTGGATAACTCCAATCTTTGCAAGTTTATCAATCATTGCGTAGACCTTGGGAGCATTCTCCTGAGCTGCGGCCTTGTCAGTTATGTTACGGAGATCGCGGATAGCGTTCCTGGTTGTTTTTGCATAATACTTGTTATGCAGGCGGTGACGCTCACTCTGGCGGGCGGCACGCGCGGCGGATTTAGTGTTTGCCATTATTTTACTTTTTTATATTTGGTAGTGGGTAGGAGAATCGAACTCCTATTGCGGGAATGAAAATCCCGAGTACTAACCGTTATACGAACCCACCAAACTTGGGACTGCAAAGGTAGTAAATATTTTTTACCCTACAAAATTATTTTTCATCTTTTTACAAAGCTTTCAGTTCCAATGTTACAGCATATGTTTTTCCGTCACTTAAAGTAACAGAAGCATCAAACTTATGAGAGCCTGAAGTAAGGGTTACGGATGGGCCGCTTACGGCTGCGCCATCCATCTTCCAGACCACCTCAGAGGGCTCATCTCCCCCGGGAGTTACCACTTCAAGGGCAAAAGCACTTCCTGCTTCATAAACGCCTTTTCCAGGGTTTGCAATGTAAGGATAATCCATGCTTGAAGACACAACTCCGCTAACGGTGAAACTCACAATACCGGCCGAATATGAAATACCGGAAAGGGAAATGTCCGTATTGACACTGTTCCAACTCTTGGGAGCGTAACTGGTAACCTTTGTACTAAGGTCTGCGTGGCCGGGGAAAAGCATTGCCCAGACGTCATCAACGTAACTGAACTGATAGTTTAGGTTAGTCTGATCACACGCAGGAATAACATAGAAGCAGGGATGGGATCCATATGCATTAATCATATTGGTTTGCTGCCATTTATCCCAAAGGTCAAAGGCCGAAATGCCGCCTCCCACAATGCGTGCGCTCTTGTCCACGTGGTATGCAACCATTCCATAGGCGCCATAAATGCCGGAATCCCAGCCGGTGTTGTCCCTGCATTCCAGCACAAAGTACTCCCCTTCCTGGTCTGTGGGAATCTTATATGCCTTATTATTGTCTACAGAAGCAAGGGAATAACTGCCGTTCTTGGGGAATTCCTCCAGGACGCTGCTGTCCAGCCACCCAAGCAGGATGCGCTCCTCAATGTTGAGGTATGGAGGCGTACGGCCGTCGTTGTTATAACTGCCGGAGTCCATAAGGGAGAAAAATGCCAGTCCGTGGGCTTCTCCGTTGGTGGTATAATTGGTGTCGTAAAAATCCGGCAGGCCCATTGCGTGGCCAAATTCGTGGCACATTGTGCCGATTCCGGTCATAACTCCATCACCGTTGAGTTCAGACCCACAGGCATATTTATCAATGGTTTTACCGTCAAGCACAACGGCATTATTGCCGTAGTACCCTGCGTTGGATATTTCCCACTGATGAGGCCAGATTGTGTCGGCAGCTCCACCATCGGCCTCTCCTTTTCCGGCATACACCATATATACCAGATCCAGGTATCCGTCTGCGTCGTTGTCATAATCGGCAAAATTAATCTGATTGTCAAGGCCGCGGCAGCCTTCTATGACAGCCTCTTCCGGATGAGAGTCATCTCCGCTGGATGTGTTTCCACCGTAATATGACATATTCTGGGATACGGTAAACGGGCCGAAAACATCGAAGACGGGCTCGAAGACGCCGTGTGAATTGTCATAGTAATAGTCTCGGGCGCTGCCTGTGCCGTCATTGTCAGAATATCCCGGCTTGTTGAGCATATCCTTGAAAGCCTGAAGGTTATTCTGGGATTTAAAACTGACGTTCTGGAACTGTACCAGGATAACCAGGAATTTTTTCTGGCCGATTGCAAT
>OMQK01000067.1 GCA_900313205.1 uncultured Bacteroidales bacterium
GCACCAGGATCAATCTCACCGGCGGGGTCAAGGACGCTCTTGGAGAAGACCCTCTTATTGTGTTTGACGGCACCGCAAGGGCACGCGTAGACTCCCTCACAAGGGCATTCACCTCAGAGCGCGGCATCACCGGCACCGGCGCAATTGACGCAAAGCTTCACGGCAAGGTGCGGAAATCCCAGCTTAATATGGTAAAGATTGGAGGGGCCGATATCCTCTGCAACCTTGACGCCCGTGACCTCTCCATCCAGGATGCACCGGACAGCATTGACGCCCTTATCCCGGCGCTGGAGCTGGAGCTTGCCACCAAGGCCAACAAGATAGACCGCAACATTCGCCAGGGCGCGCGGGTGCTGGCGTTGAAAGCACGTACGGACACTTTATCGGCCCGTTACGGAAACCTTGACATCAAGGGCGGGAAACTGCTTCTCCTGATGCAGAATTCCGCCGATATCCTGAAAAAAGGCAAGGAACTCACTCCCCTTATGGGCCTTCTGAAGCTTGAAAGCCTGGGGCTCCGGGACCAGGAAGGCATGGGCATCAGGCTGCGTGAGAACACGGAGACTTTCCGCATCACGCCGGCTTCCAAGGCTCAGCCTTCGCCAAAGCTCACCCTCACGTCCTCTTCCGGACGCCTTGGCTTCAGGAAGGGAACGGATTTCTATGCTTTACGCGACGTCAAATTTGACATCAGTGCAAGGAAGCACGTATCCTCCCGCCGGTTCAGTTCCGAGCGCCGGAACCATATCCTGGATTCCCTCCAGAGGGTTTATCCGGGAGTGCCGCGGGATTCCCTCTTCCGCAAGGCCCGCCTTGACCGCCTGAACCGCCAGCCTAAGGACGATTTCGCCTCCAAGGACATCAAGATAAGCCTCTCCAAGGCCCTCCAGGGCTATGTTAGGAACTGGGACATCGAAGGCAATCTGGATCTATCCAGCGGCCGCATCATGATGCCGGCATTCCCGCTCAGGACGCAGGTATCGGCCATAAAGGGCTCATTTGACAACGACACCCTTGACCTTCAGAACATCACCATCAATGCGGGAGTGTCGGATGTATCGGCACGGGCAAACCTGACGGGCCTGAGGCGGGCGCTTATCGGCCGTGGAAATAGCAAGCTCAAACTTAAGGCCGATGTTTCCTCCAACTACCTTGACGCCAACGAGCTAATGCGCGCCTATGCGTACTATACCACCTATGAGCCGCCGCAGAAGCTTGCCGATGCTTCCGACGAGGCCGTGGAGGAGGCCGTGGAAAGCGCAGAGCTTCCGGATTCAACGGGCAGTAAACTCATTGTTATCCCATCCAACCTGGATGTTGACTTCACGCTTGAGGCCAGCGGCATCAAGTACGACAGCCTCCTCATAAGCTGGGCAGCCGCCGATGTAGCCATGCGTGACCGCACGCTGCAGGTGACAAACGCAATTGCGGCGTCAAACATGGGAGACCTCTATTTTGAAGGATTCTACTCCACGCGTAACAAGAAGGACCTATCGGCCGGATTTGACCTTAACCTTGTGAACATTACGGCAGAGAAAGTGATTACGCTGTTCCCTGCCGTGGATACTCTCATGCCCATGCTCACAAGCTTTGACGGAGACCTTGACTGCGAGCTTGCCGCCACCACCCAGATAGACACCAACATGAACCTGGTCATCCCTTCCGTGGACGGCATACTCAAGATTTCCGGCAATGACCTTAACCTCAAGGACAGCAAGGACTTCACAAAAATTGCGCGGCTCCTCATGTTCCGGGACAAAAAGAAGGCCCACATAGACAACATGTCGGTAACCGGAATGATGAGGGATAACCGCATAGACGTATTCCCGTTTGTGCTCAACGTAGACAGGTATATGGTGGCGGCAAGCGGATACCAGCAGCTGGACGAATGGCTGGATTACCATATTTCCGTGATAAAGTCTCCGTTGCTGTTTAAGTTCGGCCTCAATGCCTGGGGCAAGGACTTTGACCATATAAAGTACGGGCTTGGAAGGGCGCGGTACAGAAGCGCCAACGTTCCGGTGTTCACAAAACAGATGGACACCGTGCAGTATTCCCTGCTTGCAGCCATCCACAACATCTTTGAACTTGGAGTGGAGAAGGCCCTGGCGGAAAACCGTGCGGCAGAGTATCTGAGGCAGCAGGAGGCGGGCTCCGGGGCTTCAGAGGAAGTTTCCGTAGAAGAACTTGAGGGCGCCGCGGAAGGCATGGCAGGCTTCCAGGAGGGCATCCTTGGAAACGTGGAATCCCGCCGTGAGGCCATAAAACAGGAAATACTCAGACTGGAAAAAGAACTCTCAGCAGCAAATGAACAGTGAAGAATATCTGGAAGTAAGCGTTAAGCTGTCTCCTTTCTCAGAGGAGATGGCAGAGATTATCATGGCAGAACTGTCAGAGCTCCCGTTCGATTCCTTTGTCACGGAGGATCCTTTCCTTAAGTGCTACATCCAGAAGGATTCATACAGGGCATCTGAGGTAAAGGCTGTGCTTAGCGGCTTTCCTTCTGCCACTTTCACTACCGCCCTGGTGCAGGGCCAGAACTGGAACGCTTCCTGGGAGGCTTCCTTTGAACCCATTGTGGTGGACGGGGTTGTTACCGTCAAGGCGCCTTTCAACACTGACGTTCCGCGCACCAGATACAACATCTGGATAGACCCCAAGATGGCTTTCGGGACGGGGTATCACCATACCACTTATATGATGATGTCAAGGCTTCTGGGGCTCCCCGTACGCGGATCCTATGTGTGTGACATGGGGTGCGGTACAGCAATCCTAGGGATTCTGGCCGCCAAGATGGGTGCCCGCAAGGTGTTTGCCGTGGACATAGACCTTGTGGCCGCACGCAGCGCCTGGGGCAACTGCAGGTGGAACAAGGTTGGGACGCGCGTAGAGACCGCCTGCGGAGATGCATCGCTGCTGCAGATGGGCACCTACGACATCCTCCTTGCAAACATCCACCGCAACATTGTGATTGAGGACATGCCCACTTATGCCAGATCTTTGAAGCGCGGCGGGCATCTTCTCCTGAGCGGTTTCTTTGAGGCCGATGTCCCCGCTGTCACGGACGCCGCTGAGGCCGCCGGGCTCCTCCCCGCCGGGTCCTCTTCCCGTGAAGGCTGGGCCTGTCTTGAATTCACTAAGAAATGAGTATCGGCCATCACGCAGGAAATCTTTCTGCGCCCACAATTGTGAGTGCAGAGACTATGCAGCGGGCCATCCTGGAATGCGGCCTTGTGCCGTTTTTTGAAAATTCCATTGCCGGTTTCTCCGTAGAGGAGATGACGCATCCGTCATATTGGTTTGACGGAGACGCCGGTGTCCTTGGCCCCTGGGACTGGAAGATTGACTGCGTCCAGAGCGGAGACATCCTTTATGGGAAATACCTCTGCGGCGGCAAAGCGGCTTTTGCCACATTTGAGTGGTACCGGGAACTGAGGAATTACAGGCAGTCGCTGGAAAAATACGCGCTGCAGCCCGGCCCCCAGACAGCCGTTATGGATTATGTGAATGAGCACGGTTCCATTTCCGCAAAGGAGGTGCGCGCACTGCTTGGCGTCAAGAAAAGTGCCGCCGATGCCCTTCTAACGCGCCTTCAGATGCAGTGCAGGCTGGTAATTGGAGACCTTGTTCGCGTATACCGCGGCGCAGACCTCCACTACTCCGGCTGGCAGGTTGCGTCCTTCTGCAAACCGGAAGACCTTGCCGGTTCCGGCGGCTTCCCCGGAGCTCCCGCAGGGTTCCCGTTTGCTAGTGCCGATGACTCCCTAGAGTGCTCACACTCCCCTTACGAGTCCTTTAAGCGCCTCTCCGCACACATATCTGAACTCACCGGAGAAACTTCTTCCTCCCTTATTGCAAAGATTTTAGGATAATTTTGTATCTTTGCAGTCCAATCCCGCGGGCGTGTTGGAATTGGTAGACAACCCAGACTTAGGATCTGGTGCAGCAATGCGTATGGGTTCGAGTCCCTTCGCCCGCACAAAAGAGAGCCGACTGGCTCTCTTTTGTGCTATATATCGTTTCACTAACTGGGGGACTAATCCCCCAGACCCCCTGCGTCGCTTCGCTCCAAAGTCCTTCGATTCAGCGTTGGCCGGGCTTTTGCGTGCTTGGGCGAAGGGACTCACTGCGTTTAATCCCCCGCTGCTTCGCAGCTGCCCCCAAGGGCCATTGAAGGGGCTGCGCCCCCTCAAACTCCCCCTTGTCGGGCTTCGCCCTCCGAACTCCTTCGTATCAGTGTTGGCAAGGCGCCTTCGTCATGCCCGGCAACGACCGGGCATCCCGTGCAGGCGGAAGGACAAAGTGCGGGTGATGTGACTTTTTCTGGCACATCACCAGCAAAAAGTGGGTGTTTTTGCGGGAGATGAGACTTTTTGGGGCACATCACCCGCAGTAAGGGGAAGGATGGAAGGTTTATCGACAATTATTTGTAGATTTGCACTTTCATTGACTGGAAGGAATGACAAATAAGGCCATCATACTGTGCATCTTTGCCGCGCTTGCATTTGGGTGCAGGCCGATGGACACCCCTGCCCCGCCCAAGGAGCAGTCCCAGGACAAAACCGATGAGACGGACAAGCCCGATGACCCCGGGAAGCCGGATTCGCCGGACGTCACGGACTCCTTTGAAAGCGCCGCGGAAGCAGTCCTCAACATGGGCGCCGGCTGGAATCTTGGCAACACCCTTGACACAAACAGCGGGGAAACTGACAATATGTGGATAGAGGCCTGGACCGCCCGCACCCCCAAGGATTACGAGACCGCCTGGGGCCAGCCGGAGACCACCCGTGAACTCATCCATATGTTCAAGGAAGCCGGTTTTGGGGTAATCCGCGTGCCCGTAACCTGGTACCCCCATATGGGCACAATCACGCTCCACGACCAGAACAAATGGAATCCTGCCACTTGGACGGGTACAACTGTGGACCCCGTGTGGATGGCCCGCGTGAAGGAAGTTGTGGACTATGTGATAGACGAAGGGATGTACTGCATCCTCAACGTCCACCACGACACAGGATCCGCTTCCACGGCGTGGCTGAGGGCCTCAGAAGCAGGTTTCAACGCCGCAAAGGACCGCTACGAGGTCCTGTGGCAGCAGATTGCCATCACATTCAAGGACTATGGGGAGAAACTCCTCTTTGAGTCCTACAACGAGATGCTGGACCAGTACGACTCCTGGTGTTTTGCCTCATTCGCGGCCCCCGGAAACTATGACGCCGCCGTGGCCCAGGGTGCCTACAAGGCCATATACAACTACGCAGCACTGTTCACACAGACAGTGCGTGCAACCGGCGGCAACAACCTCTACAGGAACCTTGTGGTGAACACTTACGGCGCCTGCAGCGGCGACGGCACCTGGAACTCCCACCTCCAGGACCCCATATCCAGCATCCAGATTCCGGAAGAACCCGGCCACATAGCCATAGAGGTGCACAGTTACTGGGATGCCGGGAAGTTTGCGGCGCAGAAGGCCGATATCGACCGCCTGTTCACAAACCTTGACACATATATTGTAAAACGTCTTGGGGTACCAGTAATCATAGGCGAATGGGGCGGCAGGACCAATGACGACAATGACGCCAACGTCACCTTTGCCGGATATTTCTCCGGAAAAGCCAGGGAGGCCGGAATTGCCACATGCTGGTGGATGGGCCTTTCCGACGGCAGTGACCGCAGCGTCCCCGCCTGGACCATGCCAAGGACCAAGGATGCTATCCTTCAAAAATAAGGTTACACCGGCACGGCAAAGACAAAGCGGGCGCCGGGGCTGTAGGAGGTGTCAAGGTAGATCTTGCCGTCCATCTTGGCGGCTATTTCACGGCAGATACTGAGGCCAAGGCCGGTTCCCTGGACGAAGTCGTCCAGTTTCACAAAACGCTCAAAGATGCGCTGGGCCTCCCCTTCAGGAATGCCGGGACCGGTGTCCTCCACGCTGAAAGCGATCATGCCGGGAACTTCTTCCAATGAGCAGCCAAGCCTGATTTCTCCCTCCTTTGTATGCTTGCATGCATTTGTGAGGAGGTTTGTGAGCACCTGCTGGATACGGAGGGCGTCGGAGGTGAAGGTGAACGGCAGTTCCATTGACGGCTTGAAAAGAAGCTGTACGCCGGGCTGGAGCCGATGCTCCGCAGCATTGATGGCCTCTTTGCAGATTGACTCGCACTCCGCCTCACCCATGGTGATCCTGTAGCCGCCGCTGTCCATGGCCGATGTACTCATAAGGTCGTCAAGGAGCATGGTCATCATGCTGGTGTTGTTCAGAACGTGCTTCCCGAACTCCTCCTTCTCCTCTGAGGAGAACATGCCGTCAGGGAGTGCCAGGAGCTGGGAGAATCCCGTGATGGCGTTAAGCGGGGTACGGAGCTCGTGGGTCATGTTCTGGATGAAGCGGTCCTTGGCGGCATCGGCCTTCATGACACGTTCATTTGCGGCGGTGAGTTCCGCAATCATCTTCTCATCTTTCTTCTGTGTCCGGCGAAGGTTCCTCACGTAGGAAAGGAGCCCCAGGATGACGCCCAGAAGAAGAAGGATGCCAAGCACCATCACCATGCGCGTTACCTTTTCCACCTGGCGGGTCTTTTCCTCCACCTGGTCCTGGAGGCGGTCGTTCTCATAGCGGGCGTCCATCTCCGACATATGCATCTCAAGGATGGTGGAGAAGTCTTTCTGGTTGGCATTGAGGCAGAAATCCTTCATATCCACGGCCACGTCCAGCCTGCCCACAGTCTCCGCTACGGCGGAGAGAATGTAGATATTGTTTGGCAACAGGCTATGATACACGGATTTGTCAGATCTGTCAAAACTGCCGTCATACAGGGCGTCGATACATTTGAACATGGTTGGAGTCATTCGGCCCAGAGCCTGCTTATGAGGCGACTCAAGGCATTTGTCCCGGTATGACTTGTAGCGGGGAAAGTCACCGGCCACGGCAGCAAGTATGGCCGATTCCCGCATACACATCACGGTATCTACCGGAAGGACGGCGTTCTCCCATGCTTTGTCCACGAAGAAGCGGGCAGAGTCAAGGATGTGTTGGAATGTAGAAGCATAATCCAGATAATACGGGCACAGGCTCTGGCGGCGGACGGTGGGATCATCGGTAGAAAGGTACGTGCGGATAGAAGCCCGTATATGCTCCCTTGCAGCAGAATAGGCCCCATAAACCTTATAGTACGACGCAAGCTCTTTCTCTGCCAGCCATTTGCCGTATTCGTTATTCTCCTCGAAGGCCTGCTTCTGCATCTCCTGGATCAGTTCCAGCGCACGGATCTGCCGGCCCGTGTTGAAGTAATAGTTCTTAACAGACTGGTAGGACTGGTAATAGTACTGGAGGTAACCATACTTCCGGGCGTTGGTCTTGACTTCCTCCTGGGCGGCAAGGATATCGGCATCACTCTCCGGGCGAATGGCGCAAAAATTACGCAGCCGCACCACATAATAAAGGACAAGGGCCTTGTTGTCGGAAGCCACCGTGGCCGCCTTAAGAAGCGCTTCATTGGCCTCATCAAAGCCTTCCTTGCCTATGAGGGCATCGGCCTTTGACATACATTCATAACAGGAGTCGTCTATCTTGTAGGGGTTATTCTGAGCCCTTAGGCCGATGCCCCCAAGGAGCACGGCCACAACTATTATGAGGAGTCTAGGTTGCATAGTAAATGCAAAAATACACAATTATTTGTAGATTTGTAAAACAATTTGAATTACAGATGATTTACCAGTCACTTACAGAACTTATAGGCCGCACTCCCCTCCTGGAGGTGAAGGGATTCGAGGGCCAGAGGGCAAGGATTGTCCTGAAACTTGAAAAGTTCAATCCCGGAGGGTCCGTCAAGGACCGCATTGCGGCGGAAATGATAGAAAAGGCAGAGGCCGATGGCATCCTGAAAGAAGGTTCCACCATCATTGAACCCACCAGCGGAAACACAGGCGTGGGCCTGGCATGGGTTGGCACTGCAAAGGGATATAAGGTAATTCTAACCATGCCGGAATCCATGAGCCTGGAAAGGAGGCAGCTCCTGCAGGCACTTGGGGCCACCCTGGAACTCACCCCCGCAGCGCAAGGTATGAAGGGTGCAATTGCAAAGGCGGAGGAGCTCCGTGACAGCATCCCCGGCGCCGTGATCCTGGGGCAGTTTGGCGTGGGCACCGGAGGCACAGTAAGCGGAACCGGAAAGGCCCTCAAAAAGCACAAGGCCGATGTGAAGATAGTAGCCGTGGAACCCGCGGAAAGTCCCGTCCTCAGTGAGGGCCGAAGCGGCGCCCACAAGATTCAGGGAATAGGCGCGGGCTTTGTCCCGGACACCTATGATCCGGCAGTAGTGGACCAGGTCCAGCCCATTACAAGTGAAGACGCAATGAAGGCAACGCGACTTCTGGCCGGAAAGACCGGCCTCCTTGTGGGGATATCCTCAGGAGCCGCCTTCTGCGCTGCCCTGAAGCTCTCCCGGCTGCCGGAGAACGAGGGCAAGATGATAGTAGCACTTCTACCTGACACAGGGGAACGTTACCTTTCAACAGGAGTATTTACCGCATGAACATACCAATAAAACAGACAAGGCTGCACCTCAGAGCCCTTATGGAGTCACTCAGTGACGCCATGTTCCCGGAGTATAACTACATCCCCTATGAGGAGTCCCTGCAGAATGCCATGGACGTCCTTGCGCAGCTGTGCTCGCAGGAAGCCGTGGATAAGTTCAGGGAGAAAGTCCCGGACATTGCCAGGCTCCTGAAACAGGACGTGGAGGCCATTGCCAGCAATGACCCCGCAACGGACAGCCTTCAGGAAATTGTGTACTGCTACCCCGCCGTAACCGCAATGATCCACTACAGGGTGGCCCATGAGCTTGACGCGCTGGGGATTCCCATCATCCCCCGCATGCTCACCGAATGGGCCCACGCCAATACCGGAATAGACATTCATCCTCAGGCTTCCATCGGCCATCATTTTGCAATTGACCACGGCACGGGCGTTGTGATTGGCCAGACAACAATTATTGGCAATTACGTAACAATTTACCAGGGAGTCACCCTTGGCGCAAAGAACATCAGGAAGGATGCCGACGGCACTC
>OMQK01000116.1 GCA_900313205.1 uncultured Bacteroidales bacterium
TAGACCTTGTATCAAGTATACTTGGCCTTACCTGCGTTGTGCTTGCGGGGCGTAACTCAAAGTACAATTTCTGGGTGGGCTACCTTTATACGGCGGCGCTCTTCTTCCTTTTCTGGAACAGGAATCTCTACGCCAGCCTGCTTCTGCAGCCCATTTCCCTTGCCATAAACATCCTTGGCCACTGGCGCTGGACTCATCCAAAGAAGGAAGAGGCCACGGCCAAGGGTGAACTCAAGGTGAGTATGCTCAGCTGGCCCTGGCGCATAATGAGCGTAAGCGCGGTGCTTCTTGTGGCGGGTCTCTGGGGATGGATCCTTGACAGCCTTTTCCCTACGGATCCCCATCCTTATCTTGACTGCACGGTAACGGTGCTCATCCTTACGGCGCAGCTGCTATCGGCCCTTAAGAAATGGGACTGCTGGATTGCCTGGCTGCTGGTGAATGTGAGTCAGCTCATCCTTCACATCAGCGTTGGCAACGTGTTTATGCCAATTGTGAGCGGCCTGTACCTTGTAAACGGCATCTGGTCACTTGTGACCTGGATTAAACTGTATAGAAAGAATGGATAAGATGTTAAAGATACAAAACCTTCACGCTTCTGTTGAGGATAAGGAAATCCTGAAAGGGGTGGACCTTGAAATAGGCCCTGGGGAAATCCACGCCGTTATGGGCCCCAACGGTGCCGGTAAAAGCACCCTGGCGGCAGTCCTCACAGGCCGTCCCGGATATACCGTCACAGAGGGCAGCGTCACTTTCTGCGGAAAGGATCTTCTGGCAATGAGCCCGGAAGAGCGCGCCTGGGCAGGCCTTTTCCTCAGTTTCCAGTACCCCATAGAGATCCCAGGCGTCACTATCACTGCCTTTATGAAGGCGGCGGTAAACGCCAAACGCCGCGCAAACGGTCTGGAAGAGCTCAAGGCCGGGGAGTTCCTCAAACTCCAGAAGGAGAAAATGGCCTTCCTCAAGATGAAGCCGGAATTTGCAAAGCGTGAGGTTAACGTAGGCTTCTCCGGAGGAGAGAAAAAGCGCAATGAGATATTCCAGATGGCTATGCTGGACCCCTCCCTCAGCATCCTTGACGAGACCGATTCCGGCCTTGACGTGGATGCCCTGAAGATTGTGGCCGATGGAGTTAATGCCCTCCGTAGCCCTCAGAAAAGCGCCATCATAGTAACTCACTACCATAAGCTTCTGGAGTACGTCCAGCCGGATTTTGTGCACGTCCTCAAAGATGGCCGCATAGTGAAAACCGGTGGCAGGGAACTCATTGAAGCAATTGAGTCTGAAGGTTTTGACCAGTTCTAGCATGGGACACGGCAGGTATATAGATCCCTTTGAGACCCCCGGTCAAGCCGGGGGTGACGTAGTGACCTCCGTCATGCCCGGCCCCGATCGGGCATCTCACGTAGTTCCGGCCGGTGAAAAGCTGGAACTGGAGTACGTGGTGCTTCCCGGGGAATCCAGGGACATAGACGTGAGTGTGGATCTCACGGGCCCCGGCGCGGAGCTTTCCCTCAAGGCTCTCTACCTCTGTAAGGCCGATGAAAAGGTGAATTTCCGCATCCTGGTGCATCACAGGGCCCCCGGCTGCCGCAGCACCCAGCTTGTGAACGGCATCGCGGGAGGCACTTCAAACGTCACCTTCCACGGCACCATTGTGGTGGCACCGGACGCCCAGAAGACAGAAGCCTTCCAGGAAAACCACAACATCCTTTTCTCTGAATCCGCCAAGGTGGAAACACGTCCCCAGCTTGAAATTTATGCCGATGACGTGAAGTGTTCACACGGCGCAACTGTGGGCCGCCTCAATGAGGACGAACTCTTCTATATGCGCTCCCGCGGCATTCCGCGCAAGGAAGCGGAGTCCCTCCAGATGATTTCCTTCCTCTCTCCGGTAATCCCTGAAGGACGGCGCGAGGAAATAGAAAACGCCATCAGAAGCCTGTGAAACGCCTCTTCCTCATACTTGCAGCACTAGCCGGCCTTACCGCCTGCGAGGGCGGCTCATCCCTTGACCGCGCCACCCGCAGCAAGCTTGAGGAACTGGACCGCTACATTGCTTCCAGGGAAATCTACTACGCCCGTAAAAACGGCCGCCTGGAGTCCCTGCGCTCGATTATCGGCACTACAAAAAGCCCGGAAGCCCTCTATGAGCTCCAGATGAATATGGCCCGGGAGTTCTTCTCCTACAGCCTTGACTCAACGCAGCATTACCTGAAATCCTGCCAGTCCATAGCCCTGGATCAGTTAAAGGACAAAGACCGTTACAACGCCGCCACAATAATGCTGGGGCATCTTTACGGAAAGGGCGGAAACTATCTTGAAGCGTCCCAGATTCTCTATGGCCAGATAGATTCGGCGTCACTTTCGCCCGCCCTCAAGGCCGAATATTACTGGGTTCTCTACGATTTCTGCGGAGATATGGCCGGCAATTCAGGCATCGTGGAGAGCCTGAGCATTCCTCCGGCATCGGCCTACCTTCCCGTCCTTTTCCGCATGCTTCCAAAAGACAGTCCCCGCTGGAGAATGGCACTCCGCAATAAATATATAGAGGAGGGAAATCTCCAGAGCGCCGACAGCGTGAGTGCCCTCCTTCTTGCCGGAGTGAAGCCGGAAGACCGTGATTACGCCATCCACGCGTATTTCCAGAGCGAGATAGAGTATCGGCGTGGAAATCAACCTGAACGTATGAGCTGGCTAATACAGTCGGCCGAATGCGACCTTGTGAACGCCGTCCGTGACTACGCCTCACTCACCATGGTGGCCCAGATCATCCTCCCTAATGACGTAGACCGCTCCTTCCGCTACCTCCGGATGGCGCAGGAAGATGCCCTTGCGTACAATGCCCGCCTCCGTCCCTGGCAGATATCCCGCTTCCTAATGGAAGTTGAGGACGCCTACTCCGTAAGGCAGGCCGATGCCCGGAGCAGCGCAATCGTGGGCCTGGTGGTTATGGCCGTGCTGGTGGTCATCCTCCTTCTTGCCACCTGGATGCTTGTGGCCCGTTCCCGTAACCTCACCCGAACCAAGGCCGCCCTTGAAAGCAGCAACCGCAAGCTTGCCCAGGCCGATAAAGTGAAAGGGGACTACATTGTGAACTTCCTGGAAGGCCTGAGTTCCCAGATTTCCGTCATCCGCACGGAAGACAATCATTTCCGTAATCTCCTTAAGCACGGCAAGGCCGACCAACTTCTGAAGGAACTCTCCATCTCCGGCCGATCGGAAAAGGCCAGGGAGGAATTCTACGAGACATTTGACCGTACCTTCCTTGCCATGTATCCGGATTTCCCGGACCGTTTCAACGCTCTCCTCAAAGAGGAAGGACGTATCTATCCGCCCGCTGGAAGGCTCACCACGGAACTGAGGATCTTCGCCCTCATATGCCTTGGCGTAGACGATTCCAAGAAGATCGCAGCCATGCTGGACTACTCCGTGAGCACCATCTACAATTACAAGGTGAGCGTAAAAAACAGTGCCCTTCAGGACAGGGACGGCTTTGAAAAGAGGGTAAAAGAGCTTGCGGATAAGCTTTAACTTCACTACTTTTTTACATACTTTCAAAAAACTTAAGCGCTTGATATAAAGCGCTTTAATTTTCTATACCCACTACTTTAAAACTACAAGTGAAATCTTGACGTTTCATTTCCGGTAAATTTGCCACGAAAGCTTTAATTAATAACGCGCGGAATGAAAACCTCAAGACCTGTTTTACTTATCGCAATCATCGCAGCTGCCGTTTCATGCGGTCAGCGTAAAAGTGATGTAGACACAAGGGTGGAAAATATCCTAAGGCTGATGACTCTCTCAGAGAAAATCGGCCAGATGAATCAGATTTCTGTTGGAGGCGAAGTAAGTAATTATGCCGGAGCAATCCGTGACGGTCAGGTTGGTTCCATCCTCAACGAGGTTGATCCCGTTAAGGTGAACGAGTACCAGAGGCTTGCTGTAGAGGAGTCCAGACTTGGAATTCCGCTTCTTGTTGCCCGCGACGTAATCCATGGCTTTCATACCATCTTCCCCATTCCGCTGGCCATGTCGTGCTCATGGAACCTCGAAGCTGTGGAGCAGGCTGCCCGCATAGCTGCCAAGGAAGCATCCGCCGACGGAATAGACTGGGTCTACAGTCCTATGGTCGACATTGCCCTTGATGCCCGTTGGGGCCGCTATGCCGAGGGCAACGGCGAAGACCCGTTCCTTGGTGCCGAGATGAGCAAGGCATACGTGCGTGGATATCAGGGCAATGGCATGAAAGGAAAAGACGAGGTTATGGCCTGCGTGAAGCACTTTGCGCTCTATGGTGCTGTTGAGGCCGGACGCGACTACAACACCGTAGACATGAGCCACCTGCGTATGTATAACCAGTATTTCCCTCCCTACAAGGCTGCTGCCGAGGCTGGCGCAGGCTCGTTCATGACGTCGTTCAACCTGGTAGATGGCCAGCACGCCACTGCCAACCGTTGGCTTCTTGACGACGTACTCCGCAAAGAGTGGAAATTCGACGGTTTCATCGTTACCGACTATGCCACCATCTGGGGTATGGAGACTCACGGACTGGGCAACATGAAGGAAAATTCGGCTGCCGCACTGAAGGCTGGCACCGATATGGATATGTGTGCTCTGGGGTATATCAGTACGCTCAAGCAGTCGCTCGAAGACGGCACGGTGACAATGGAAGACATCGACAAGGCTTGCCGCCGCATACTCGAGGCCAAGTACAAGCTCGGTCTCTTTGCCGACCCATATAAGTATCTGGACCCGAAGCGCCGTGCCAAGGACATCTATACCGATGCCAACCGTGCTGCTTCGCGCCAGCTGGCTGCCGAGACTTTCGTGTTGCTGAAGAATAGCGTGCAGCAGAGCACAGGAACGCCGGTGCTTCCGCTCAAGAAGCAGGGCAAGATAGCTCTGATAGGTCCGATGGCCAACGACCGCAAGAACATAGCAGGCACGTGGTGTGTGGCTTATACCCCCGAGCGCTACTCCACCATCAAGGAGGCTATGGAGCGTGCGGTGGGCAACAAGGCCGAAGTGCTCTATGCCCAGGGTTCCAACGTTACGCGCGACGAGGCGTTGCAGCGGGCCGCTGAGTTTGGCAAGACCATTCCGCGTGTAGACGACGAGCAGGCCAAGGCCGAGGCTCTGAAGGTGGCTCGGCAGGCCGATGTCATTGTGTGCGCCATGGGCGAGTGTGCCGACTTCTCGGGCGAAAGCTCGAGCCGTGCCACGCTCGATATGCCCGACGTGCAGCATGAGCTGCTTGAAGAGCTGGTGAAGCTGGGCAAGCCCGTGGTGCTGCTCAACGTCTCTGGCCGTCCCACGGTGCTCACGTGGGAGCAGCAGCACGTAGATGCCATAATGAACGTGTGGTT
>OMQK01000237.1 GCA_900313205.1 uncultured Bacteroidales bacterium
CTGAGTGGTATTTGACAGAATGAAAACCGCAACGCCGCGCCCCATGGCCTCAATAAGGGCCTCCACAACGCGAACGTCTTGGAAAAGGAAGTTTCCAGTCTTGATATAAAGCTCTGCATCCTGTATGAGAGACAGGATCCTATCCGTCAACTCCAGGGAACCTCGTCCGTTGTAAAAGAAACTGTTATTCATACTCTTCCTCCTTCTTACGGTTCTCGTTAATGAACAGTGAGATATCGATTGATTCCAGTTCGTCCAGAAGACCCAGTTTTACGAAGTCTTCACGCCACGAGGTCCACTCGGGCTCCAACGAACGGATAAAAGAGATATCCACCCGGCCTTTTTCCCTTTGCCACTTACGAAGTGCGCGGTAATGCTCCACCTTGTCGGGGATTATGTTCTTCACCGGAATCCAGAAGTAGCCGCCTATACGCTTTATGGTCTTTCCATCCTGGGTTTTCCTTGTTCCCTCTGCGGTGTACTCCACTATCCTTCCGGCAAGCGCGGCGTCCATTACGTCCCTAGGATCTTCGCTACGTTCCAACAGTTCTTCGCTCACTATGTATGTCAGAGGATATTCCCCTCCATTCCCAAACTCAGGTGTGTACATATAATCCTGTGAAAGAGGCCGGGCGGTATGGAGCATCAGGTATAAATGAATCTTTATCTCTGGCTCTTTCATCGCCACGAAAGGATTTCCCTCCAGTGGCATGAATCCGCAACTGCAGTGACACGATCCATTATGAAGATATAGGTAATATTTATCCAGCGAGCCCTCCAGTGAATCCACCTTCGGGATAAAGCGGTCCTTGTAGAAAATCCTTCTCACGCCCTTCCCCGTCTCGGGGTTGATGGCCATTACGACATACACGTTGTCTATGCTCTTTGCCTCGAAACCCTGTATATCATAGTTGAAGGAATCATGCTCCAGTAGGAGGGCCTCCTTTTCCTTGCCGTTGAGTTTCTCAACCGCCTTCACGGCCCTAACCAAGGCGGGATCGTCTTTACCCATAATGACCCTCGGGACGACCACGTCGCTACGGCGGCTGCTGTAGGACGCCCGACACTCATAGAACCACCTATCAAGGGGCTTGAGGGTGAGGCCATCCAGCACCAGGTCATCATAGATCGTCACTATTGGCCGTTCGCCAGCTTCGTTGAGATACCATTCCTTGGCTTTCTCCGTGATGTACTTCTCCCCATCTATCTTCTCTATCATTTCCATGCCGGAAAGGAAACCGATTCGACCTTCAACGAATGTTTTCTCCAAGCCTATAAGGTTGGATATCTCGAATGCCGTCGCGCTCGGATTTCCATCCAGAAGGCTAAGGATGCTTTTATCGACCGGGAAGAATGGATCGTTGTCCCTGCTATCCATCTTCAGATGCACGACCCAGACGGGGCACTGGATCTTGACGGCCGAAAACACTTTCAGCCCTTCAGACTTTCCGGTCTCGATTATTGTGTTGAAGATGTCATTTTTCATAGGCCAAAAAATATCATCGATCTCTCGTCATTAAAACTATGCACTTGAAAATAGCGCTTATCTCCCTTTTTAAGGGTTTGGCCAAATGTATAGTTCTTCAGCAATATTCCGACGGCGTCTTCCGCCTCAATATAATATGATTTACGATCACTCCCGATTACTGTACCCTGTACGAACTCGTTCTCGTGATGATACTTACGGAATTGCTCATAAGGAGTCTTGTCAAGAATAACTGTGCCGCTCGGTAGAGCGAAGAGTTTATACAGCTTTCCTTCCTCTGCGATGCAATACAAAATATGTGATTGAACTTCTGCCATACTGCCATCCTCCATCTGGAGGGTAACATAGGGATCTGTTCCAAGGCTGAGGACGCTTGCCGAAAAAAGGAAAAATCTTCTTTCAAAGATCTTGTCTGCCATCGTCATAGCCGGATTCAGGAATACCTTTCTCTTGGAGGGATCTATCTCCTTTACCTCGACATCCACCTTGTCGCCCTCTTTCGCCGAGAAAGATGACTCCGAAGGAATGAGCATAGTCCCATTCAGTCCATCAACATCGATAACGTATATCTTATCCTCCTTCCCCTCTACCCTGGAAGGTCTGGTTACAATCTTGACGACCGTTCCTTCAAGCGAATCCCCGACCTTATGTCTCTCGCAGAAGTCCTCAAAGTCAGCGCTGCCGAATAGCGGCTTACCGTTGTCCTTCCCAAGGCCCAGGTAAACAACGTCGAGGGTTTCTCCCTGCGGCCTTGACCCCCAGACGGGCATGGAGAAGCGCAAACGGTTCCCGGTGAGATCGATGTCGAATGAGACGAAATCCCCGTTCTCAGTAAGCGAGAAGGGGCAGCCTCGGAAGATAGTTCCCGGTTCGGGATTGGCGCTGATGAATCTCTCCACGTCGCTAGCTTTCCTGAAACTCACTACGTTGCGTGCAATTGATTCAAACACCTCCACTGGGCTTACCATCCCTTCCACTTCATAGTTCACATGGGCGTCGGGATTGCAAAGGGTCTGGAGGTTTCCGACAAGGATAAGCTTTTTCTTGGCACGGCTCAAAGACACATTGAGCCTCCGCATGTCATCCAGGAAGCCTACGGTCTTTCTCTTGCTGCGGGGGAACGAGCGAACAAAAGAGAAGACCACAATATCGAACTCGCTTCCCTGAATGGAATCCACGGTATGTACGCATCCCTCCAGACCGCTTCCTTCCAGTTCCCTGCGGATGTTGAAATACTGGGCCTTATAGGGAGTGATGATACCTAGCTTCAGCTCTGGATGGCTTCCCATAGCCTGCTTTACGGCTGGTAGGATATCCTCACATATGATCTTCGATTCATAGGCATTATAGATACTGCCGTCAGGAGCTTCCGTCTCGCTCGGATTATTATCACGGTCGAATTTCTTCGTATCAGTATTGATGAAGGTGACCGCGTTAGGGAAATCCGCCATTTCTAGGGTCTGGTTCTCCGTCCCTTTCCCAGAGAAGAGTTCTCCACCGTAGAACAGATCGGAGATGTATTGCCCTATCTCAGGATTCATACGGAACTGGTAATTCAGCATCACCTTATTCTCTTCGGGGAAATTTGGATGGTTGAAGAAATCCGAGAAAAGGGAATTGCTCAGCGCATGAATCACCTGGTTGGCATCCACCGGAACCGGGACGTTT
>OMQK01000022.1 GCA_900313205.1 uncultured Bacteroidales bacterium
AAAGATACAAATAAAAATGATTAACTTTACGGTATGAGAAAAATTGTTTTTGCTTTGGCAGCACTTCTTCTGACAGTTCCGGTATCGGCCCAGAAAGTCTGTGCCCACAGGGGCTTCTGGCAGTGTGAGGAGGCCGGCTATGCCCAGAACTCAATTGCGTCCCTCCGCCTTGCCCAGGAGGGCGGTTTCTGGGGCAGCGAGTTTGACGTCCACCTTACTGCAGACTCCGTGGTGGTGGTTAATCACGACTCCGACTTAAACGGAATCCCCATTCACACAAGTACTTACAGGAAACTTCTGGGAACGCGTCTCCCAAACGGTGAAACCATCCCAACGCTTAACGAGTATCTTCATCAAGGGGCAGAATCGGCCTGTATGCTGGTGCTGGAAATAAAGCCCCAGGATACCGTTGAGGCAACCTTGACGCTTGCCGCGCAGTGCGTCCGGCAACTCCGCGCCCACGGCCTTCTGGACCCGGAGCGCGTGATGTTCATCTCATTCAGTTACGACGCCAGCAAGTGGATTGCCGCCAATCTTCCGGGCTTCCAGAACCAGTATCTTGAAGGCAATGTGGAGCCTGAGAGAATCAAGGCCGATGGCATAAGTGGCATCGACTACCATTACATCGCATTCCACAAGCACCCGGACTGGGTGGCCCGTGCCCACGCCCTGGGCCTCACCGTGAACGTCTGGACGGTGGATGACCCTGAGGAGATGCGCTATCTCCGTGACCTTGGGGTGGATGTCATCACCACCAACCGGCCGGACTTAGCCGTGGAGCTAAGTAACTGATTGTGTGATTGTTATGTTAAAACGTCTACCCAAAACCGGGCAGACGTTTTTGTGTAATGTGCTGAATATCAATGCGTTGCCTCCACGGGATTAGTACTCCACTGTCACGGAAACGGGAAAATGGTCTGACAACAGGCCTGCCTCAGTGACAACAGTGCTGGAAATGACTCTAACGGGGGCGCCGTCGTGCCATGAGAACACGTAGTCTATGCAGCCGTGGGGGTCCAGGGTGGAGTAAGTGTAGTCTGTTCCGGAAAGCTGCTCCCACTTTTCTTTCATAAGGCCGATAACCTCAGACTCTGGCTTGGAATTGAAGTCCCCGCAAAGGAATACCGGCTTGAGGGTACCGTAGTAATGGTCCCGGAACCACTCATTGATAAAGCGTACCTGTTCCATCCTTGCCTCACCGCTCACGTGGTCCAGATGGACAGATGCAAAAACGCATACGGAGGTCTCCACAACGGCCATGCTCCGGGGCTCGGCGCCATCGGCCTGAGGTAGGGCTACGGTATAGGATGCCAAGGTGGGCTCGGTAGAAAGCACCCCGTTACCGTATGCCCCGCCGGCAAAAGGGAACGCGCGGGCAAAGTGGAACGCCCGCCCGTCAAGGGCCTTTGACAACTCTTCCAGTTGGAAAACGGGGGTTCTTCTGTTGCAACTGTCGAGTTCCTGGATGGCGGCAAGCGATGCACTTTCCACAACAGAAGCAATGCCATCAGTTCCGTGCCGGACGTTATATGTCACAAGGTCCAGTGACTGAAGAGCCGGTGCGTGGCGGAAGAGCCTGAGTTCAAGTTCCCGGCATTCACTGTCAAACGTCTCCGGGTCAAAAGGCTTGCCGGATTGGAGACAATCCAGGTGCGTGTCTATGAACAGTTCCCAGCGGGGAAGGTAATAGGCCCTTGTGAGGCCGCTCCAGGCCCTTGACGCGTAGTCCCCGAGGTTCTCCGTGTTGCCCCAGCGGGTGATAAGATGCCAGGCATTGTCCCTGAAACCGCCCCATGAATCGGCCTCCTGCAGCCATTTTTCCGCCCGAAACTGCGGGAGCGTATATGCCAGGGAGTCAATCTCCAACATCAGCGCCTTCATAGATTCTCCAATGGATTGGGCCGATAAAAGGTTTCCGCTCCGGCACGCCGCCACAAACTCGTCCCTCAGCGCCGCAAAGTGGTTTCCTCTCACCTGGATGCCAAGGGTTACGGCATCGGCCTTCCAGGCGGAGAGGGAAGAAGGATTGGAAAGGAGCCTTCCATATAACCTTTCCAGAGTCGCAGGGTCATAGGGAGTGGTGTGGTTCACCCTCCAACTGGCGTGGCCTTCGTCGGACGGCCTGCCGCAAAAGAGCATCCCCTCTGAAAAAGAGCCGCGGATGTATATGCTGTCGGCCATATCTTTCCAGAATCCGGAAGAACTGCCCCGCCTGGAATCAAGCCCGGAGAGCCACTCATCATCTGGCGGAGAAGGCTCCCAGGCCCTTTCCATCACGTACTCATACAGCCAGCGGTTAATGCCAAAGGCCTCCAGAGTACAGCCGATTCCGGATGCGTCGCCGGTAGAAAGTGCTTCGGAGATGTGTTGGCTTTCCTTACGGAAAGGCCCTGCAAGGCGCGTATTTCCGCCGAAGTTTCCAAGGTAGCAGAAGATATAAGGCTGCCCGTAAAAACCGTCTGTAAAGGTCCATACGGGCGTATGTTCCGTGTAATAATCCAAAAGAATGACCTTGCCCCGGGGCACTGCCTGAAGATAGGCCTTCACGTTTTCCGGTGTCCAGTGCTTCCGGTCATAGTGGAAAAGCCAGCCCATTTGGAGCCACACTGCCTGAGGATCTGCCGCCGCCAGGGACTCATAGGCACTTTCTCCGATTGCCGCCAGAGTTTCAGGGTCCCAGAAAGGCGCTTCAACCTCGTTGAAAAGGTCCATTCCATATATGTGGTCAGTGTCGAAAATCCTTTCCTGCACAGAAAGAAACTCCTTCTGCATCACGCCAAACAGGGAATCCGTTGGGGAGAGGAAGTGGCAGAGGTTTTCCTTTGGGAAGCCGCCCCAGCGGGACACGTCCGTTATCCTGGCCTGCGGATAAATCTTTTTCAGCGCATCCGGTACGTGGCCGTTGAAGGCCGGCAGGACGGGCTTCATTCCAAGGGCTCTCTCACGCTTAAGAATCTGTTTCTGGAGTTGAACCTGGGAGTCTATCCATTCCTGAGGCAAGGGACCGTCCTCTCCGTCTATATTGCACATACGGTTCCAGGGAAGATGGGCAGGGCCCGTGAACCAGGCGCGTATTTCATCGTCCGTAAGGCCGTGGGAGCGCAGCACTTCCTGCCACACTGCTTCCTCGCCGGTTATAGCAAGCGGCAGGTTCACCCCGTTAAGGGCCATCCAGTCTATGAGTCTTTCCCACTGCGGCCAGTCCCACCAGGGGAATTCGTAGCCGAAGGTGCAGTAGTTGAGGAAGAACCGGTAGGGGACAAGGGCGCGCCCCGTGACGGGAGCCTCCACCAATGGCATCTCCGACGGCACTTCAACGGGGTCTGAGAGGTACCAGGAAACATCGGCCCTGCAGTAGTTCCAGAGGTATCTTTTAAGGCCCTGGGCCATTGAGCTGGCCGATGACCCCTCAATCACAAGTTTCCCGCCCCGGCTGTAGAAGCGGTACCACTCTGATGTGTCCGACTTCTCCTTGAACTGAATGTTGTACCCGGGGACTATGCGGCCCGAAAGCCCCTTCAGGGCCCTTTCCGCAGGCGTAGAGCAGGATATGGCCATAATTATGGCCGATAAAAGTATGACTAATCGTTTCATTACTCCCAAAGTTACGAAATCCCCGTCTTAAAACAAACAGGGCAGCCCCGTGAAAGGCTGCCCTGAAAAAAAGCTGTCTGTTAGATTACTTCATGTACATCTTATAGACTGACAGACCGGTATTCTGCTGGTGCCCGACTATTATAACATGGTCTTCCATAACGGCAACAGAGCAGTTTGCCATAGTGTTTCCGGAATAAGTGGCGCCGGAAACAACTTCTGTTGAAGGCTCATCTTTCTCAATCTGAACTGCAGACTGGAAGTAGATGCTGTTGTCTACAATTGTCTGCATGAAGCCCTCAGAAGTACCTTGAGTGTCATTGAGGATGGTGAGCCATCCACGTGCGGCATTGTACATATGAAGATATGCTATGTACTTTTTATCATTGAACTCAAACGGAGTAAAGCCGAAACGCTTTGCATATACGCTGTAGTCGCTTCCGTTGCTCCATTCCTTTCCGCCGGGACCATTATTGATGTCGAAGAACATTCCGATATCGGGAGTGACAAGGAGTACATCGGCCTTACCTTTCTCATAGAAGTACAGGGATCCCATGCCCTTTGAACCGTTATATCCAAGGGAGAATGCATCGGGCCACTGGGCTGTGAGTGCGCCATTCTTTACGGTGAATCTTGCACAGAGGTCACACCTGTGATCAGTGTTGTCAGTATTGTTCCTGAACCAGAGTTCACCGTCTTTCCATGTGCCGGTTACAGTAAAGAAGTCACCAAAGCGGCGATAACCGCCTACTTCCCAGGACAGGAGTGCTGTAGGAGCTGCATCAATACCGTCTTTCCATGCATAGATTTTGAGAAGGTGACCAGCTTCTGTTGTGAGGCTGCTTGCAAGAAGGATATACTTTTTGCTGTCAGGATCATAGATTGTGCGGACGCAAGATGTCTTGAACAGACCTCCGTCTACGCCTTCGACATTGACATTCTTCTTAACAGAAGGATCGCTCACGCTTATGGCAACAATGCCGTATTCGGATGAATTGGCCTTTGCGACATAGACCCATTCACCGTCAGTTGTGCTGGTACGGTCAAAGTTAGCGGTCATGTAGTCAGTGGGCCATCCAGTGTTAGGATATTTACCCCATACGCGCTCAATGGTGAGTTCCTTGGGGGTGGCGGGGATTTCGTCGCCAAGGTAGATGATCATCTTCTGGTAGCGGGCCTGACCGCCGGTGTCGGTTGTGAATGCCACGGATGCAACGCCTTCTTCAGCGGCTGCTGTCCAGAGTTCCGTAGATGAGTCAACCGTGCTCAAGGCACCACTGTCAGGGGTAGCTGCAAAAGCCTTGCTCTTGTCGTAAGTAATCTTGATGGATTTTATGTAGTACTTTGCAGAGGTTATTGTAGTGATGTTGCCGGCGTAAGTGCGAGCTCCAGCAGGGCTGGTATAATACTTGGGAGGGTTGGCACCAGTTGCCTTGTCAAAGGTAACAGTGATATCGTCAACTGTGAGATTGGTGAGATCCTGGGCGTTTGCGTATCCCTGTGCGGTGAAATCAATGGTCACCTTGGGGATAAGGTCTACGCCAAGCTGTACGATATGGATCTTCTGGACAAGATTGCCGTTGTCCTTGCGTACTACTTCTATGTCGGTCTCACGTGGCTCACCGGTTTCATTCTCGGTGAGGGTAAGGGTGAGGGTGTAATCGGCCTTGGTGATGACTGCCTTAACCCAGTCTACTGCAGGTTCGCTTACTTCCACATCTACGTTTGAAGTGAGGGAGATCACAAAATCTCCGGCGGCAGCAGGGATTGCGGCAATCTCCTCTGCGGGTGTAACGACCACAAGTTCTGCGGCGGTGATGAAGGAGAGTTTTACCATTGAGAAGAGACCCTTGTCGTTCTGTGCCCATACAAGTACCTGACCGGCCTGGAAAGGATCCGGAACGTTTACGACAACCTGGCTGCCCACGATCTTTGCGCTGTAGAGGCCGCCTGCAAAGCAGTCAACCATCTCTGCGGTGCCGTTGGTAACGGTGAAGTCAATCTTCAAGGTTGCGCCTGCGGCTGCTTCATACTCTTTATTTGCAATGACAAGTTTGAAAGCCTTAGCCATTGGTATGGTGTAAACTACCTCAGGGTCACCGTTGAGGGTGAATACAACCTCTCCGTCCTTCTCTTCGATGGACTTGAGGATTGAGTCTCCAGCAGCGCCTGCGCCGTCTTCGCCAACAACCTTACCAAGGTCTGTCTCTGCGCCGGAGAGGGTCATCCAGAGATGGCCGTCTTCCTTGATCTGGAAGGTGGGAACTACGTTTGCAGGAACGGGTTTGCCGCCAACAAGGATAGGCTCTCCGTCAATTGCCCATACAAGTTCGTCGTTGTAACTGATGATCTGGGGTGTCTTACCGTCAACGCCGTCAGTACCGTTGGTTCCGTTTGTACCATTGGTGCCGTCAGTACCGTCAGTACCATTGGTGCCGTCCTTACCATCCTTACCGTCATAGAGGGTAACGGTTTTGCCGCCTACGAAATTGATGGTGTAACCGCCTTCAATCTTCTGAATGGACTCTACGAAACCGCCTTTCTTCCATTCTTCAATGGTGGCAGCGATACCGGTGACCTGCTCTGAGAGGGCATTCACCTTCTGTTCCAGTGTGGACACTTTCTTGTCAAGGGCGTCAACTTTGCCCTTGAGCTCAGTGTCGTCGTACTCTTTGGCGCAGCTGGCAATAGCCAGGCCTGCTGTAAGAGCGACGAATACTTTAAAGAGTTTTCTCATGCTGATAATGAATTAGTTATGTGGATAATAATAAAAATTCAAGTGTGGTGTACTGTGGTATTCTTATGCAAATATAGGGATTATTTTGCTCGTACGCAAAAGTAAGGGGCATAAAATCAGAAGGTGTGCCTGCGGATCATCCTGAACGGGCAACGCAGCTTGCCCAGTTTGTGGCCTGTAATCATATCTGCCGCAAGGCGTCCCATCTCCCAGAAATCGGTGGAGACGGTGGTGAGCCCGCCAAGGACAAGCTCGTTCATGGGGAATTCGTTGTAGGAGATAATCTTCACGTCATCACCGATTGAAAGATTCCAGGCCGATATCTTCCTCACAAGACTCACCAGACCTTCGTCCAGCTGGGAGTTCAGTACCAGGAAGATGTCGCCCCTGGAGATATCTTCTGGAGCGGTGTAGTAGAATGATACGGGGATCTCATAGTCCTTGCAGAAGCGCTCCACGCCACGGCGGATGATGGAACCATACAGAGACTCCGGGAGGGTGATCACTCTGAGGCGGCAGTCGGTATGGGCCCCTTTCTCGAAACCCTGTGCAAGGCCGTCGTAGATGTCGGACTCAAAGTCCTGATATACTGCGCCGTAGTTTCCGGGATAGTCCGGCTGAAGGCGGTCCAGCATGATGAGCTTACGATTGGGGATACGGGCAAGTTGCCTAAGGACTCCGGCCTGGGTCTCAGAGTCCAGAGGGAAGTGAGGCGTTACCACATAGTAGTCAAAATCGTCCAGATAGTTGTCCAGGTAGTACGTAAGAAGATCCAGGCTCTGGTTGTGGTTCACGATTGTTATATCGGCCCTGTCTCCTATTTTCTCAGAAAAGGCATTGAAAAGGATCTGCTTGTACACGGAAAACTTGTCAAAGATCACAAGCACCTGGGGGCGCCCGCCTTTTTCCAGGTCGGCTGCATAGAAACCCTTCCCGTGTTTAGGCACTATCAGGCCGTTTTCCACAAGGACGCCGTATGCCTTTTTCACGGTTTCCCTTGAAATGCCGAGTTTTGCCGCAAGGTCGTTCATTGAAGGGATCTGCTCTCCGGCCTTCAGGCTTCCGTCGTGCAGGGCTTTTTTTACCTGCATCACAAGTTGTTTGTAGATGGGCTCTTTACTGCCCCCGTCAATTTTGAAGATCATATAGCGTCAGTTAATCGTCAATTGGGTCATTTGCTGAAAAGGCCTATGGTTGTAAGGACGGCGCGGTTGCCGCCGGTGAGGTCATTGAGGTGGCCTCCGCCCTTCACCCACATTCCCGTGGAACCGCCGCCGTCTAGGTTGAGGGCTCCTACGCAGCCAAGGCCCTTCATAATAGCCGCCATCTCAAGAGTGGTTGCGCCTTGTGAAGTGCTTATGCGACCGTCTACAATGAGGAGTATCACGCTACCGTCTTCACGGTAACCCACGGCGGTTCTGTCGGCAAGGACTTCCACGCCGTAGATGTCATCGGCCCAGAGTTCATAATTGGTTTCCCAGTAGCCGGCGGGCGTCTTTTTATCATTGATGGGGCATTTGCCGCCCTGCAGAAGCACGGGACCGCAGGTTATGGCGTTATAAGGCTCCCAGGATGCCTTGGGGCAGGGAAATGTGTCTGTTCCGCCGCCCTGGACCGGGCCGCCCGCAACGGTTGGAATGGGTTTGTCGTAGACGTACACCGTGCCATGGGAAGGGGTGTAGGACCAGTATACGCCGGGCTTTCCGGCTGCGTCTACACCAAACAGGCCGCGTGATATGGTGTGGAGTTTCCCGTCCGGGCCCCAGTACTGGCGGTCTACGTCCCAGTTGTCGTCTTCAACTCGTGCCCAGGGAGTCTGCTGCCCGTCACATACGGCAAGGCCGTTATTGAATTTTCCAAAGATGCCGCCGTTTACAAGGACAAGGCATTTTTCATCGGCCTCAGCAGCGGCGTCAATTGTTTTCTTGTTGTCAAGTCCGGGGAAGAGGACACGTAACTGGATGTCGGCATCGGTTTTTGAAACCGCATACCACGCCTGCAGCGGGCGGCCGTTTAGTGTGCTCTCGGTCTTGTAAACTTTCAGGGACGCGGGTAAATCCATCCCGGTCACTTCCGACCATGTGAATTCTATTGCCTCTATGGGGTTGGGGTCTTCTTCAGGCTCCGGCTCCGGAGTAGGGGGATACTCCAGTGTCTTCACGGCCTGCAGCCATACAACTGAAGACATAGCGGTGCCGCTGCCGAATGCCTGAACGCCAAAACGGTACTCCGTTCCGGGCTCAAGGTCATCAAACCTGTAAGAGGTGGCCTCTTTGGGAAGAACCGACTCCGGCTTGGCGTTTGACTGCCTGAAAACGTAAAAACCTTCCGCAGTGGGGGCGGCGTTTTTCCAGGAAACAATCACATATTCCTGTGAAATGGTCTGGGCCGTCACCTCTTCAGGGGCCTTGAGGGTTGCTCCGGCAGTTGTAGGGGTACTGCCGCTGCAGGATGCCACAAAAAGGGCGAAGGCCGATAGAAGTGAAAAAAACCTTATCATTTCTCAAATATAAGCACGGCAAGTCCGTGACGGCCTAAAGTTACGCAATTTTTCCGGACTTTTGAAGTGCCGATTGTCCGGCTGTCTGTCAAAGAGTAGCCTGCGACGCTTATCTTCCCTCTCTGCTTCTTGTCTCCGGTGTTGGTGATGACAACTGCTATGCGGTTTCCTGAGGCGAAGCTGCAGGCCGAGAGGGCCTTGTTGGAGCAGGTGAAACCATCCGTTGCGGTGAATCGGCCTTCCAGGAGAAGGTCAGGGAAGGCGTGGCGGATTTCGTTCACCTTGGCAAGGTGGGCCTGGTAAATGGGAGTTTCGTCTATGAGGCCGCGGCAGCGGAACACTTCAATGTCGTTCCTGAGGCCCTTCAGGAGGGTATTGTTCACGCGGCGGGGGACGTCGTTGTCGTCACGGACGCAGCGGTCACTCCAGACAACCTCCGGGAAGGTGTAGCGGAACCACTCCGGGAAACTCTCCGGAAGGGCGGTGAATTCAACTATGTGCACAAAGTCACAGAACTGGGAAGTGCAGTCGCTGAGCCATTCCGTCCCAAGGGCGAATTCCGGATCCTTAGCCTTTATGTGATCGCGGATTTCCCTGAGGGCATCGGCCTTATAGCGGCCCGTAAAGATATCCTGGACAGGGTATTCGCGTGAAAGGTCCCAATTGGGGAACTCCTCTGCAACACCCAGTTGGTCATAGAACACGGCGTCGGCGCCGTAATCCATAGCCCTGTCGGCCCACTTCAGGAGCTGGTCTCTCCATTCGCGCTTTGACATATCGGCAATCACAAACGTGCGGGAGTCATAGTAGCCCAGCGTGGTGCCTTCTCCGGTGAACTTGTAGTGCTCCGTGAACTCACGGCCGGTGTTGTCCTTGTTGGCTACCCTTGAGCCGCCACCCCTCTTGTAGAAGTCGCTTTCCACATCAATCAGACGTCCGTTGAAATATAGCAGGAGTCTGTTTCCTCCGCTCCTGTAGTCGGCTATTGCCTCCTTCCAGGCGGGCTCTCCGCCCTGGGAGTCATCGATGGTATAATTGGGGTAGCCGTTGTCCATCCCTTCTTTCCACCAGCCGAAGGCAAGGACGGCGTTGCAGCCAACACTTTCTCCGGCTGCGGCAATGCGGCCTGGAAGGTCCGTGTATTTCCTCAGATATTCCCCGTACTGGTGCTTGAAGATAACTCTTTGCCAGCCGGTCATATCCTGAACCCACTGCGGCACCGGGGCGTGATGCCACCAGGTATCGGCCCATTTTCTGTAGATGCGGGAGGTCTCTGTCCAGTCTCCCTCATAGGGCACCACTACGCTGGCATCATTGGACCAGCTGTCCCCGCACATGGCGTTTGGATAGCGGTAGAAGCCCGCTTCCAGGTGCTTGAAATCTTCAGTTACGTGGCCTATGCCACCCTCATCCGGATAGGTGCGGAGTCCATGCCAGGTTTGCTGCAGGGATGTGTCGTGGCTCCCAAAATAGAGGCCGTCCTTTTCTCCCACAAATGCGAAGCAGTTGGAGGCGGCGTTGCGGGGATACTGGAGGTCCAGCTGGCGGAATTTCTGGGCAGGGGTCATATAGAGAGCCCTTGTGTCCACATTGGAAATCTTCCACACGGGATTGTCAAAGATCTGGCCTCCGGTATGGGTGGTGAGAAGTTTGTAATCGGAGGGGATTTGCATATGGCCGATAAGCGGGTACTGCAGCTCCCTTATGATTGTGTGGGGCTCGTTGTTCTCGAGGGATGCTCCAAAGCGGATGTGCCCGCCTTCTTCCCAGATGCTCAGGTGCAGGCTGAACGCTTTGCCACCAAGTGTGCTGTAATCTATACGTATTGTATCTCCTTCCTCACTTACCACGGGCTCTTCACCACGGGGCGAAATCTCTATCTCTTTCTGGTCCGGGGTATTGTAGTATAGCCTCCAGAGGCCATGGTTGCCGGCAAAGTTGGAGCCCTCCCTCCCAAGGTATCTGAGGTTTCCGGACTCATAGTCCACGGCAACCCTAACTCCGTCTTTTGCAATGAAGGCCTGGCGTGGCTCAATGTTCTGAGTTACCGCGCTGTTTTCATTCTGCACCTCACAGCAGGGGAGCAGGATAGCCAGAAAGGCCGTGAAATGTAATTTACTGATATTGAGTAGTTTATGCATTTTCCTCTATGTAAAAATGAGGGGAGGTTTTTGCGTAAGTAACTGTTAATGAGCCGCTTGCATTTTACGGTTTCCGCTTCCCCCTATGATGAACTGGCACACTTCATCATAAAGCGCGCGGTCAGAAGGATCCGGCGACGTGGCTAGTTGAGTGAAAGCATTGGTGCCTGAGTAGAGGGCAATGGATTTTACTCCGTAGAAGCCGGCATCCTTAAACTCTTTCATATACTGCCTCACGCGGTCCTTGAGGGCGGGGACGTCATCGGCCGTGAAAACAAGGTTTCCGGCACCGTCCGGGCCCATGGTGCCGCCTGTCATCTGGGAGGCCACACAGGAGTACTCGAACTCCAGTTCCATCCCGCTCATATCGGCCTCCTTTATGGCCGATATGGTCTTGGAGAATGGATGAAGGCCTTCGTTGCGGAGGTCCCAGTACCAGTTTGGCTGCATCCAGGCCTGGTCTATGCCCAGCTGCTTCCAGTACTTATAGCCCGGCCCCATATGGTAGGGAATCCAGTACAGGCCTTCCTGAGCGTCATGGCAGTAATCGGCCAGAGCCGGAGCGATGACGTCCCAGTTCTTGTAACGGCAGTTGACGTCTATGTCCCAGGGGAGGTATATCTCCTCTGAAGTAATATAGAAGCCGGAGAGTTCAAGATACTTGCATCCAAGGGTGGAGAACATCCTGCGGGCACTGTCGATATACCACCGGAGGGCCTTGAGACGGTCTTCCACAGAGGCAAAGTCCAGCCCGTCTCCCCAGTATGTTGTGGAAGAATTCTTGTCGGAGAATCTCTGGAACATTATGGCATCCGGGATGCCTATGATAACGCCTCTTTTCCTTGCAGGTGCGCCTATCCTTCCCGCTACTGCCTGACAGGCATTGTCCAGTTCCTTCACGCAGCCTTCCGGTCCAAGCCAGAGGTCCAGCTGGTACTGCCATTCGGCTTTCCCGGCCGATTCACCGGGCCCCAGGACGAATGTCTTTCCATGAAGCCAGTCACTGCCTTCCAGGAACAGGAAGGCCTCAAAGAGCCACTGCTCGGTGCCGCCGGGGGCCTTCCAGCTTACGTGAGGCCCAAAGCGCGCGGCGTCCCAGACGCGTGGTTCCCTATGCCAGTAGCCAACAAGGCTTACGCTGGAAAACGTGGGGACATAGGAACGCTCCTCCAAAGTCCTGAACGAAGCCGTCTCCCATTTCCCCTCTTCACCGGAAGGACCGTTTCCCCTCACGCAGAGGACATAGTCCGTAAGGGGCTCAAGGCCGTTCCAGGACAGTTCCAGAACGCCAGCCCCGGTAGTTGATGTGGCTTCAACCTTTGCAAGGTCTTTGGCTTCATCGGCCGTTGTCCCAACTCCGTAACTGACTGATGAAGCATCTATGGAGTTAACTATAAAAGCAACCTCACGGGTGTCGCAGGACGTGATGTCAACCCTCACGGCGGGCTGGGCGACGGTACTGGCCTTCTTCTCCCGGCATCCTGAGGCCGAGAGAATGAGGGTCATGACAAAAAGTGCGATGTATTTCATTTACTGAAGCTGGAAAAGGCTGAGTCCGCAGCCCTGCATAAGTACTGCAATATACGTGCTACCGCCTATGTAACGGACGGTGCAGTCACCTACGGAGTGACTTGCCGTGATGCTGGATTTGGCCTCGAAGTCCTCCGGATCCTGGATGGGGAAGTAGCGGAGGCCTTCCGCAAGGTCTTCACCCTCTCCTGGAGTCCTGTTCTCAGCGAACCAGTCAAGCTGGTCCGGGAACTGGGCGGGAGATTCGGCCTTATTGTCCATGATCACAAGCTTTCCGCGCACGGCGTTCTCCCCGTCAAGCTGCATGAAGGCTATGTAGTCCTCTCCGTGGAAATCAAAGAAGTTGAAACCGTAGGCAAGGCTGAGGGCGGGCATTTCCTTCTGGTCATCCAGGCCGATCCATCCGTTGGCGCCGGGAGCACCTACGGAGTAGATGTTTCCTCGGCCGTTGCGGGTTACAAGGAAGTTGTCCCAGCCAGGGTAGCGGACCACGTCCTTGATGCCGGCCTTGTCGCTGGGGATATAATAGTCTTCGGGGTCTTCAGGGTTCACTACGGTGCCGTTCACTATGTGGAATCCCAGCATCTTGCCGTATGTCCCGTCGTGCCAGGTGAGGAACCACAGTTTGCCGTTCTGCCAGGTGCCTTCCACCGTGAAGCGGTCTCCGTAGCGGCGCCAGTCATCGGCCCCGCCCTTGTTGTCGTGAAGGAAGTCCAGTATGCGTACGGGTGCGGCGTCAGTGCCGTTTACGTATGCATACACATAGACGTGTTCGTCGCCCTCCACCTTGAGGGATGAGAACAGGAGTATATCGGCCCCGGACTCATTCCGTATCATCCTTACGCAGGAGACGGGATGCGTGCACTTTCCGCCTTCTGTGGGACTCACGTCCAGTTTCTTTGCAAAACTGCCGTTTGAACGGTTGAGGGCGTAAAGGCCGGCAGTCCCGCTGGAATGGGCTATGTATACATAATTGTCGTCCATGGCTATGGTACGGTCGGCTCCGCTGGAAAAACCGTCTAGGTCACTGTACCAGGCTGTTTCTTTAGAGTATCGGCCCCATTCACGTACAACTACGGAAATGCCGTTCATGGCGTAACTTACGCAGATGTATGTGACCGTATTACCAAGGCCGAGGCCCTTGAGGTCAAACTCCTCTCCGGACATGGTGGCCTTGATGGCATCGGCGTTCACCGCAACCGGAACCACGTAATTGGGGAATACCTGCAGTTTTCCGTCCTTGAATGGGAGTTTGCCCTTGTCCAGGACCACCTGGAATGTGGCCGATGAAGAGCCTTCCGGAATGCTCACGGACTGGTTCACAATGCTTACAAGGCCATCCGGAGCGGCAACCCACTCGTCTTCCTCCTTCTCATTGAAGGCGGCGACAAGGCCATTGTCAACGGCTACGGGAAGGGTCATCCCGACGTTCTTGATGGGGTGGTCCAGGGAAAGGTCCAGGGTGATGGTTTCCTTGAGCTCGGGCACCTTTCCGGAGTCATCGGCCTCTACGGCCTTACCTTCGATGGAGCGTACCTGACGGACCTGCTCCACGGCAAGGGTGGAGCGGTTGAGGTGAACAATCAGGAAACTGTGCTCGGAGTTCACGTTCAGCTTTCCGGAAGAGATGCATAAGGGGATAACATAGTCATCTCCGCTTTCCATCATCTGGGAAACAAGCTTGGCGTCCCAGGAAATGGAGACTTCCTTCACAACCTCCTTCTCAGAGTACTCCAGCTTGGAATCCGAGAACTCATAAAGATAGGCGGGAAGGGCCTTGAAAAAAGTTCCGTTGGCTTTGTTGTATGCGTCAAGGGCGGCTTTGTCGTCGTCCGCGCCAGATATTATTTCAACGGATGCGGCCGAAGAGCCTATGCCGTTCTTGGCAATTCCCACGCTGAAGGAGCCGGTATGGATGGATGCTTCCACAATGGCTTCCCTGGCGGTAAGGCCAAAGCTGTCGTCCACCATGAAGTTGAGGCGGTCGTCCTTCATACATCCGCTGGAAAGGAGGATGAGGGAGGCAAGTATCAATAATCTTGTTTTCATATCCATTCTCATTTGGCGGCTACCAGCCGGGGTTCTGGGTGAAACTTGTCATCTGGGCAATCTGGGGTGAGCCGATGGGGAAGAGGTAGTCTCTTTCTGAGAACTTTGACCTTCCGCCTATGTAGTCGGTGCTCACCCTTTCGTAGGAATCCTCGTAGTTGTCGGCGGTGACGTGAAGA
>OMQK01000063.1 GCA_900313205.1 uncultured Bacteroidales bacterium
TGGGCGGAGACCTCTACGACTTTTACATCCGCGACAGCAAGCTCTTTTTCTGCATTGGCGATGTCAGCGGCAAGGGCGTTCCCGCTTCGCTGGTGATGGCCGTTTCGCGCAGCCTCTTCCGTACGGTTAGTGCGCACGAGTTAAGCCCCCAGCGCATTGTCACCACCATGAACGACAGCATGTCGGACATGAACGAATCCAACATGTTTGTTACCTTCTTCTGCGGCGTACTGGATCTCCAGAACGGCCACCTGCGGTATTGCAACGCCGGCCACAACGCGCCTGTCCTGGTGCAGGAGGGCGGCAATGCGGAACTCACCGTAGTGCCCAACCTGCCGCTGGGCATTATGCCGGGCATGAGTTTTGAGGAGCAGGAGACGGACCTGGAATGCGGTACGGGCCTGTTCCTGTACACGGACGGCCTGAACGAGGCCGAGAATCCCGTACATGAGCTCTTTGGCGAAGAGCGCATGATGCAAACGCTGGAGGCGGGTCTGGAAAGCAGGGTCTTGATAGACAAGATGCGAAATGCCGTACATGCCTTCGCGGATGGCGCCCCGCAGAGCGACGATTTAACCATGTTATACATACGCTTTATGAACAGCCGCAAATCGGAGGAGACGGAACGTCACCTGATCCTCCATAACGACATTCAGCAAATTCCCCAGCTGGCGGAGTTTGTGGAAGCGGTTGCGGACCTCGCCCACCTGGACGTAGGGCTCACCATGAGCCTGAACCTGGCCCTGGAAGAGGCCGTATCCAACGTAATCATGTATGCCTACCCGAAAGGCTCGGACGGCCTGGTAGAGCTGGAAGCCATTATCCGGAAGGGCTCCATGGAGTTCATCCTGTCGGACAATGGTACCCCGTTCGACCCTACCGCCGCCCCGGAGGCCGATATTACCCTGGACGTGGAAGACCGGCCCATTGGCGGCCTGGGTATTTTCCTGGTCCGGAACATCATGGACGAGGTAAAGTACAACCGTAGCGATGATGGTAAGAACATTCTTTCGATGACAAAAAAACTAGCTTAATACCATGGAAGTAAAGATTACAGAAAAAGACAATGTGATGACCGCCACTCTGGCCGGCCGTCTGGACACCGCTGTTTCGCAGGAAGTGGCCGCTGCCCTTCAACCCCTGATGGACAATGCCGATAAAACCCTGGTCCTGGATTGCAAGGACCTGGCCTATATCAGCAGTTCCGGTCTGCGTATTTTCCTGACCGTGCGCAAGGCCGCCGCAGCAAAGGGCGGCAAGGTGATTGTCCGTGACATCACCCCGGAAATCCGCCAGGTCTTCATGATGACCGGTTTCCTGAATCTGTTCGAGATTCAGGAAAGCTAAAATGGACAGGCAGCAGGTGAGTCTCCCGGAAAACGCACACCGGGAGCTCAAACCGGGCGAGGAGTACCAACCCATCCTTGACCCAGGAAAAAAATATGCCGAGGCCACCCCTTATTCGGTGGCCCTTGGCATTTTAATGGTGATTCTGTTCAGCGCTGCCGCCGCGTATCTGGGCCTCAAGGTGGGCCAGGTATTTGAGGCGGCCATCCCCATCGCCATCATTGCGGTGGGCCTTACGGGCGCCCTGGGCCTCAAGCAGGGACTTTCGCAGAATGTGATTATCCAAAGCATTGGCGGCTGCAGCGGCGCTGTGGTGGCCGGTGCCATCTTCACCCTCCCGGCCATCTATATCCTGGGCGTGGAGGTGGGTTTCTGGCAAATGGTCCTGAGCTCCCTGCTGGGCGGTGTGCTGGGCATCCTGTTCCTCATTCCGTTCCGGAAGTACTTCGTGAAGGAGATGCACGGGAAATATCCCTTCCCGGAGGCAACAGCCACCACGCAGGTGCTCATTAGCGGGGAAGGCGGCGGCTCCAGTGCCAAAACCCTCATCACAGCGGGCCTCATCGGCGGTCTGTACGACTTCGCCGTGGCCACCTTCGGCACCTGGGCGGAGACCATTTCCACCACCGTTATGGGCTGGGGCTGTACGGTTATGGTGGTGGGCCTTCTATGCGGCTTGCCAAGATTGATGCTCAGGCCAAGAGTTGCGCTCAAAGAAACGGCGGGAAAACTCTTGGAATTCTCATAGATGCGGCTGCTGTAAGCTGTGGCCTTGATGTCGGGGACAATTGCTATCCTCTTGGTGATATACAGGGGGAATGCGATACCCGCACCTCCACCAAGGGCACTGTTGTCTATCCTTGCCCAGCCTATGTGGAGGTAGGGGATAATGTTGCGATGGGCGCGGATGAGCATATCACCGTGTAGATACTCGTATCTCTTATAGCCGAAGTCCGTGAATTTGTCGGAAATGGAAAGGCCCTGGAGACCTGCACGGAAACCTCCCCAGTTACTGAACCAGTAGCCGAAGTAGATGTCATCGGCAATACCGGCGCCATTGTGCGAAGTCTCGCGGTCTGTATTGCGCTGGCCGTCAAAGCCGAAATTCATTCCCAGTCCGGCTCCAACGAACCAACTGCTGTTGTCTTTGGGTTCTTCCTGGGCGCGTGCCGCTATTGAAAGCGATAAAAGGGCGGCAGCTATGAGTGCAATCTTTTTCATCTATTTTAAAACCTGTATAATACTCCAAATGATATCAGTCCGCGAAGATCCAGCGGGAAACCGCCATAACCTTCGAAATCGCTGGCCTGTTCTTCTGCGCTTGGCATAAGGCCGTTGTATTTATCCGTATATGCTTCTCCGCAGAGATCTCCGAATATTCCAAAATGGTGGTTGAAATTATACTCCACAATTCCTCCGAAGCGGAAGCCGAATACCGTATTGGGGTCCGATACATCCTGCCAGGGATGGTGGGAATCAGTCATATTGAAGGAATGTCCCAGACCCATACCGCCGTACAGTTTTATCCGTAGGGGAGTGAGTAGGTCGGAGAGGCCGTGAAGGTCCAGGATGGCATCCACGAAGACGTTGATGCTGCTGAATGTGTATGGATAGAAGCCATGGGCCGATGTGTTCCTGGTGTTGCAGGCGCTGGCGTTCTTGGCATAAGATGCGCTGAGGCGCAGGCCGAAGATGTCATTTACGTCGTACCCTCCGACAAGGCCGGCCTGGTAGGTGATAAGGCCAAGAGCCTTCCCGTTTTCCTTGTAAGAGAAGTGGTTCTCATTGATGTTGAGCATAGGTCCTGCCTGCAGCCCCACATAAAAGCGGCCTTCGTGGCTGAACTTCACGGGCTGTGCGGAAGCAAAGGCACAGGACAGTAAGATGGCAAGTGCTACGCCGAATAGTTTTTTCATTATGTTGTGTTCTTTTATAATTCAAATACGGCTCCGCCGCTGGGACTGCCAAGCAAGCATCCCAGAACCAGCGCTTATGGAAATGTTTTCCATATAATCCACAAAAATACAGCATCTTCGGAAAAAATGCAAGTAATAATCCTCAAAAACGCCAATTAAACGTGTTGGAGGGCTTTTTTTTGATTATTTGGCCAGTCAAACAGCCAAAAAATGCCAAAAAATGTTATATTTGCAAGATATTTATGAAGAGACGCCTTTTAATATCATTTTCACTTTCTCAGGACATTCTGCTGTCACTGATTGCATCCCTTGTTTGCATACTTGTGATAAGATGGATATCGGATCCAATCCCAGGATTTACCGTGCTGGTGCTCAAGTGGTTGGCCGCAGCGTTAGTGGGCACCGTTCCAGGAGTCCTTATTTCCAGATGCAGCCGGGATGTGAAAAAATATGCAACGGTAAGGTCTATTGCCAGGGTAATGGTTGCCATACTCATAAAGGAAACAGTCCTTGTGGTTGCACTTTTAGTGGGGCTGGTGGTTCTTCCGCAGATGCTTCAATACGTGCTGATTATTCTCCTGGACTTTATTCTTACCTTAGGCGCCCTGTCGTATATCAGGGTAGCGTCAAGGCTGCTTTCCGGTCACGGCCCCAACCCCTCGCAGATGGCGTCGCGCAAAACTGCGCTTGTGGCCGGAACGGACGATGCTTCGCTGAATCTGGCCTCGGAGCTGGAAAAGGAGGGCTATGACGTTATCGGCCTGCTTACTAGGAAACCTGAGATGAACGGCCGCGTGATAATGGATTATGTGGTGTATGCCTGTAGGACAGATGAGGATCTTGAGAATCTTCAGTGGCGTTTTGGCGGCGTTGACGGAGTTTTCTTTCCCCGTACCGTAATGGATAGCAATGACTCGGCCGATGAGGTTTCTACCCACAATAATGAGGAACACGACAGCGTTCAGCAGCGGGACGGAATGTCACTTTTGGGCCATATGGTCAAGCGCAGCTTCGATATCGGCCTGTCAAGTCTTTTGCTGCTTGTTTTCTCCCCGGTAATAGCAGTTTGCGCCTATTTCATCAAAAGGGAAGACGGCGGCCCGGTGCTGTTTGTGCAGGAACGTATCGGCCGTGGCGGCAAGCCGTTCAATATCTATAAGTTCCGTTCCATGCGCACGGACGCCGAGGCTTCGGGTACTCCTGCACTTTATTCCGGAGAAGAGGACCCCCGTCTCACGCGGGTTGGAAGTTTTCTGAGAGCGCATCATCTTGACGAACTTCCCCAGCTTTGGAATGTTCTGAAGGGGGATATGTCGTTCATAGGATACAGGCCGGAGAGGCAGTTTTATATCAACCAGATAAAACACTATAATGCCAGGTACGACTACCTGTTCCAGATTCGCCCCGGTGTTACCAGTTACGCCACATTGTACAACGGCTACACGGACACTATGGACAAAATGCTCACTAGGCTGGACCTGGATTTGTACTATCTTAGGAACCATACCGTCTGGTTTGACATTAAGGTACTTGGGCTCACTTTCCTGAGCATCGTAACGGGCAAGAAGTTTTAACGGGAGCCAATGGCGGAACAGAAAGCATATTGGTTTGTGGCAAAGACGCATCACGGAGCGGAGCTGGGAGTAAGGAACCGGCTCACGCAGCTTGGTGTGGAGAACTTTGTCCCAACCAGGGAAAGACGTTCCACCCGCGGCAACAGAGTGGTTGAAGAGCCTCTTCTTACCAGCTTCGTGTTTCTGCGCTCAACTAAACTTGAAGCACTGAATCTTGTCCATTCATGCGGAGTAAAAGCTGTTCTTGTGAACGACTGCGCTACGCATCAGCTAATGTATGTGGCCGATAAATGCATGGAAGATTTCCGCCGTGTACTGGAAGCGTCCATTGAAGAAGGCGGTCTAATGGATAAGCCACTTGCCGTAGGAGAGAAGGTGCGTGTAACCAAGGGCGTACTCAAAGGCGTGGAAGGATACGTCCTAGAACTGCAGGGTAGAATCTACGTTGTGGTGGGGCTTCTGAATTGCCTCTTTGCCCGGGCAAGAGTCCCCAGGGCCTGGCTGGAGAAAATCTAGCGCTGTTTCAAAATCTAAATAACATCTAAGCCCTTGAATTGGCTAAATGACGCTCAATTCTAGCCCTTAAATTTGGCTCCAGCGTGTTCAGAAAGGCTAATCCCTTTTGTGTAAGGAGATACTTTTGGCGTGGGTGACGAGGTGAATTAGGATACAATAACGAAACCATTCCGCTATCCACTGCAGGTATAAGGTACAGTTTAAGGAAGTTATCCCGTCCTTTAAGATGGAGGCGCTCCATAATAGCTTTTACAGACAAAAATTCCTCCCCAATTGCTACTGTAAGGAAAAGAAGGTTGGGATTATCCAAGTAGTTCTCTTCCTGATGGGGCTGAATTTCTTCTTTTTCCTCCGATTCTTCAATAATATCTACAAATTCAGGTAGGAAATTTGGCGAAATTGCAATTTCTGGCTGTTTTGTTTCTATTATTGCATCCGCTTTACTTTGTTTTTCCTCGTCCTTATCTTCAACTTTACTTTTCTCTTTCTTTACCTGAACATGTCCTGTACTTGTATTATTGTTAACCTTTGTTTGAGTGCTCCACTCTGCAGCCGGACGGACGTGAACGAATCTGTTCCTAAGATCCCATTGTTCAGATAGCAGCAGGTTCCTGAAAAAGCGCTCCAAATATATGGGCTCATAGCCTATATTCTTCTCAATATTCCTATAATTTGCCCTTACAAGTGCGTTGTGGAAGTACCACGAATCATTTTCAAAAGTATTAATTTTGTAACTAATACCTAAATGACGTAGGTATAGAAGGGTGAAAACAGCCGTGAATCTAGTATTTCCTTGTTCAAATGGACATATATGCCAGAGCTTTGCTATGAAAGCAGCGAGGTGTGATATTAGAGTATCTGTAGAAGAAGAATTGTAACTAAATCCTCTCTCTTCTTCAAGGCATTCTTCCAGAGCATCCTGCAGTGATTCCGGGTTAGTGAAGCTGACTATATCACCGCCAAGTACCCATTCTCTTTTTGAAACATCTATTTCCCTTTGCTCTCCGGCGTTTTCAAATACTCCGTGAAAAATGTTTCTATGTAGTGTTACAAGCCCAACTACGCTAAAATCTAATGTTTCTGAGAGTAAAATCCTTACTGTGTTTATTGCTACTTTATCGGCCTCCTCCTTTTCAGGATCTCCAATATCGTTTGCATTCCTTTCAAAATAGTAACTTGTTACCTGCTCCTCTACTTCATTGAGGTCTATCTTGCCACTTATGTTCTTCTTGGAGAGCTGCCAAAGATATTCCGATGTCCTTAATCCATCGGCGGCTTGTATTCCTATTGCCGTCTGCCAGGCTGTCTCTATTTTGTTTACGGTTCTAGTCATTTTCCTAATCAGAGGTAATTTCCTGATACGAAGATAATAATATTTTCAGTAAATTTGCATATTATGAATTTAAGAGAACTCGTTTTAGCCTTTGTTGCAGTGCTGTCTGTGGCCTGTGGGACAAAGAAAGTTCAAGCCCCGGTGAGCCAGACCCGTGCGTTTCCAGCCGCTGAAGTGCCCATGATGATAACCGAGCCCTCAGAGCGCATTGCGTGGCTGGGTGAGCATTTCTGGGACCGCTATACCGCTACGGACCACCTTTATTACTCCGATTCTGTCACCGTGAACGGCGTTACCCTTGATGACCTTGAAAAGCAGGTGGGCATCTTTGCCACCTTGATCCAGCAAGGTGCTCCGGAGGACGGCGAAAAAGCAATGACGGCACTCTACACCCGTATGGAGGCTTTCCAGAAGGCTTTTGTGGGAGCAAATTTGCTCCCGCAACTCACCGGCCTCATAACCCGGTATTTCTATGACCCAAACTCGCCTCTGCGCAGCGAGGAGCTGTATCTGCCTTTCGCCAAGGCCATGGCCGATTGCCCCCTCATCGAGTCCCTGGATCGTCAGCGCTATGCCCGCGAGGCCAGGCTGTGTGCCCTGAATCGGCCCGGAACCCGCGCGGCAGACTTCCGCTTCATTGACACTGCTGGCCGCTCCCGCACGCTTTACGGAATCAAGGCCGATCTACTGCTTCTTGTCTTCGGAAACCCGGACTGCCACGCCTGCAAGGAGTTGCAGACTGCCCTGGAGGGCTCTGAGGAACTTTCGGCGGCCATTGCCTCAGGTGAGCTTAAGGTGGTGGATATCTATATAGATGAGGATATCGACGCCTGGAAGGAGCACATCCCCCAGTACCCCGCCTCCTGGATAAACGGGTATGACCCGGACTTCGTGATCCGCACGGATCTTGTGTACGATGTCCGTGCCGTACCCTCGCTGTATCTTTTATCGGCCGATAAAACCGTCCTCCTCAAGGACGCCACCCCGGAGCAGTTCTTTGCCGCCATGGGGATGTAGGGGGTAGTGCTTTGCGCTGCCGTTCTGTCTCCTGGCCGTGTTGACAGTTAAAACACGTATAAGGCCGATTTCACTGCCAATACGGCAAGGAAATCGGCCTTTTTCCGTCAAAACGCTGCCGTGTGGGTCCCCAAAACCCCGTTATACGCATTCTGCGTGTCGACACGGCACGAGAGGTGGACGCGAACTACGGAGTAGCGATCTCATACTGACGTATGACGCGGATGAAGTCGTAGGTTGCCTTGGAACGGTTTACTCCTTGTTCAGAACCTATCAATAAATATTCAGATCCTGTAATATTGTTGAAATTTTCACTTAATTTTGAATTACCCCAATTTACCTGAGTATCATTCCAGAACATGCCATTTTTGTCCAATAGCAAGACTAGATTTTGGGAATCATTAAATGTGTACTTAAACGTGAGGTAATTTGAAATAGTAGGATTCCAGCCGGCTATATAAAGATTACATGGAGGAGTCTCTTGGGATTTGTCTCTATAGAATGCATGGAGTGTTTTTCTCGGTTCTGCATTACTAGAGTAGAAACAGTCGCTAGGAATACGTCCAATTCCAATACCCAGCAATTCTCCTTTGTGCACTGTTGCTCCTACTGCCAAAGAGGTTTGAATATACGTACCGGTGGAGAAGTCCAAATACTCTACCAAATCACTCCACTTAGCTCCATTAGGACTATATCCCTTTCTAAGGAACTGCATAGACCAAACAGGAGTTGTGGCTGTTGTCCCATCGGAGCAGGCTACAACAAATTTGTAGTTAATGTAAGAATGGGAAGATGCATCAAAAGCAGAAATCCCACTTAACGAAGTAGTAATAACCTGTTGAACATTAGTAGTATTTGATAGGACATGCTGCTGCCAGGTCCCTC
>OMQK01000019.1 GCA_900313205.1 uncultured Bacteroidales bacterium
TAGCTACCATTCTCCCTGAGACCGCCACGCCCCAGACCATAGAATGGATATCATCAATTCCCGCCGTGGCAACCGTTAATGAGAACGGTCTTGTGACTGCCGTAAGGAAGGGTGGTCCGGCTACTATCTGGGCAGTTATCGGGAGAGGCTCCGGCCATGATATTAATGCAAAATGTGATGTGACTGTCACAAGCGACGCCCCCTCTGTGGAAAGCATAACCGTTACTCCTGCCGCGGTTACCATTAAAGCTACGGAGGAGACCATACTGACGGCTACCGTTACTCCCGCCGGCACCGGCGCCGAAATTAAGTGGGTCAGCGACAACACCTCCATTGCAAAGGTTGAAAAGATATCGGACACTCAGGCCAAGGTAACGGGCGTCGGGGAAGGCACCGTGAAGGTCATTGCAAGCGTAGGAAGCGTATTCGGCTACAGTGAAGTGACGGTGGAAAAGAAGGGCTCCGGCGGTGGAGAAGGAGGAGGCGGAGTAGAGATGATATCTCTGAATAAGACGGAACTTCAGCTTGGTTTCTATGAGACCTTCCAGCTGGTTGCTACGCTCAGGCCGGAAGACGCTTCGGCTCAGATTTCCTGGACCAGTTCAAATGAAGATGTGGTTCTTGTCTCCAATGGCAGCACGCCTGCCGGAGACGGCAGCATCAAGCCTACCGGTACCGTGATTGCCAAGAATAAGGAAGGCCAGTCAATCGTCACCGCTACTGTTGGAAGTCTTTCTGCATCTTGCACCGTTACAGTCACCTCTGGAAGTATTGTCCCCGTACAGTCCATTTCACTTAACAAGACAGAACTGACGCTTCAGGTGGGACAGCAGTTTGAGCTTATTGCTACTATCCTGCCGGGAAACGCAACAAACAAACAGGTATCATGGGCAAGTTCGGCCCGTTCCTATCAACTGTCTTTGGCCGATAACGGCTTAAGTTGCGTGATTGGTGCTTTGGCCGAGTGCGAGGCCACAATCACTGTCAGAAGTGCGGATAATCCTGCTCAATTGTATGCCACCTGCAAGGTCACTGTCACCGGAGGTTCTTCTGATCCGGGTGAAGAAGTTGTTGACCTTGGACTTCCCAGCGGCTTGAAATGGCGCGGCTGGAACGTAGGCGCCTCCAAACCGGAGGATTACGGAGATTATTTTGCCTGGGGAGAGACTTCACCTAAGGCCAGCTATACCAATAGCAATTATAAGTACAGATCATCAGACATATATGGCGACGGCATAGGTAAGAAAGGAAAAACGCTGATCGCTGAAGATGATGCCGCCACTGTAAATGTCGGAAGTGGCTGGCGCACCCCCAAGATTTCTGAATGGAGAGAACTGGAGGAAAAGTGCACGTGGAAGTGGACAACTCGTGGCGGAGTTAATGGAATGCAGGTGACAGGCCCTAACGGAAAGAGTATCTTCCTTCCTGCAGCAGGTTACTGCGGAAGCAGCATGACTTATCGTGGAAGTTGGGGTAGCTACTGGTCTTCAACCTATGGTAACGACGACTGGGCGCAAGCCTTTGAATTCAGGAATGAAGAGACAACTTTAGCCCTTATCGATCGTGTTATCGGACGGTCCGTCCGTCCCGTCAAGGATTAGTTCCTGATTACCTATAACAACAGCCCGCAGTTCATTCCGCGGGCTGTTTTTGTGTGGTGTTGGGTACGCGACTTGAGTTGTTGGGGCGCCGTGGTCTGTGGACCTGGTCCACTAGGTTTTTGGCCGAGGTGTAAGGTAAATTTGGCCGAGGTGTAATTTTATGCCGTGGACCAGGTCCACCGTGTGTGCCCCAGGGATACCTGTAGCCCATAGTACTTGGACCTGGTCCAGGGGGTGAAATGCCACCTGGTCCAATAAAGGGTTACACCTCGTCCAAAAGACTTGCCAACCTCGCCCGTTAGTGCCTCATTCTTGTGTCATAGCATTGCCAACCTCGCCCGCTGGTGTGCAGAACTCATTATTTTTTTTGCGGGGGAGTGGATTATTTGTTATATTTGTGGGAAAATTCTAACTTTTACCACAATGCAGGATAATGAAGGCAAATACATCTTCGGAGTTGTGAAGGTGGGTGACAAGGGCCAGCTTGTTATTCCCAAGGAGGCCCGTACAGTGTACAATATCAAGCCGGGGGATGCCCTGCTTATGCTTGGAGACCAGAAAGGAATGGCACTGTTGAAGACTGATATTTTCCAAAGCGTAATAGACCAGACTATGGAGGAACTTACAAAATGAGAAAGCATTGGATAGACAACCTGCGGTGGGTAACCGTACTTCTGGTACTTCTGTACCACGTCATCTATTTCTACAACAATAAAGGCGTGTTTGGCGGAATAGGGGGCTTTGGAGAGTATCCGGATGTCCCGCAGTACCAGGATGTGATTATGTACATCCTGTACCCGTTCTTTATGCCGCTTCTCTTTATCCTGGCTGGAATAAGCGCCAGGTATGCCCTGGACAAGTACAGCGCAAAGGAGTGGTTCAAGGCACGCACGCGGAAACTGCTGGTGCCGGGGACTATCGGCCTTTTTGTTTTCCATTGGATGGTGGGATACTTCAACACGGTGGTGGCTCAGAGGCAGGGTGTCTTTGACGGCGTTCCGGCAGTGGCAAAATATATGATCATGGCAGTGAGCGGCACGGGCCCGCTGTGGTTCATCCAGGTGCTGTGGCTGCTGTGCATCGTGCTTCTGATTGTTCGTGCCCTTGACAAAAAAGATAAGTTCTGGAACTGGTGCGGAAAGGCTGGTATCGTATGGGTGATTATGCTTGGGGTGCTCTTCTGGGCAGGGGAGCAGACTCTTATCCGGAACCCCCGTCCGGAATCGGCCGACGGCCTTCTGAACCTGTACAAGCCCCTTTTCTACCTGGTTCCGTTCCTCCTTGGGTACTTTGTGTTCTCTCACGACGAAGTTCAGGAAAAGGTAGGAAAGGCCTGGATTCCCATGATGGTATCGGCAGTTATAGCCGGCGGCGTTCTCATTGGAACCACCTTCGGGCAGGATAACACCTCTCCGGAGTACCTTGGAAGCCCCCTGAACTCAATTTACGGCTGGCTTATGTGCCTTGCCATGATGGGGCTGTTCCAGGCCCGATGGAACTGCACAAACGCTTTTTCCGGCTATATGACCCGCTCAAGTTACGGGATATACATTGTCCACTATCTTCCCGTTGCGGCCTTTGGCTATATGATGAAAACCTACACTCAGCTGCCTCCGGTGGCAATGTACCTTATCCTTGCCGTGGCGGTTTTTACCCTGTCACCGCTCCTTTATGAGATAATCCGCCGCATCCCGCTTATCCGCTGGTGTGTGCTGGGTGAAAAGAAATGAATACTCTTATGAAACGCTTTTTTCTTTTTTTGCTGCTCTGCTTTATCGGCCCCAGCCTTTGGGCGCAGACCTTTGAGCCATACATTCTTGAGGATGAGATGCCGGACGTTGTGAAGGTGCTGCCTGCTCCGCCGGCAGATCCAAGCCCCGGCTTTGACTATGATATAATCCGGTATATGTGGGGAAAACAGCAGAGGAAGGACCCTTCCCGCCTTCAGATGGCTGTCCGTGACGCCGTCTGGAACATTGACACAACGCTTGTTATCCTTGGAGAGCCTTTCGGCCTTAAGATATCTAAGGAGGAGACTCCAGCTATCTATGAGGTCCTTACAAGAGGCATCACAACCATAGAGAACATCCGTTTCCGCCCCAAGGCGTACTATTTCCGCACAAGGCCTTTTGCATACTTTCAGGAGCCCTCAATCTTCCCTCAGGACGACGAATGGCTTGCAACGGAGGGCTCTTACCCTTCCGGCCACACCATCCGTGCCTGGGCCTGCGCCCTTCTGATGGCTCAGATCAACCCGGAATCGGCCGATGCAGTCTTTGCCCGCGCGTGGCAGTCCGGCGAGAGCAGGGTGATCTCCGGCTGCCACTGGCAGAGTGATGTTGACGCCAGCCGCCCCGTTGCCAGCATGGGTTACTCCCGCCTCCAGACCTCCCCGGAATTCCAGCGGGATATGGCCCGCGCCCGCGTGGAATTCTCCATCCTCACACAGTGACAATTCCCTTGGCGGCGGCGGTGGCAACGCATTCCACAATGCTGTCAAGGCCGAATTTCCCCTTGATGCGCTCCTTGTAACTGTCTACGGTGTTTATTGAGATTTCAAGGGCCGATGCAATCTGGGCGTTGCTGTAGCCGGAAGAAGTCAGTTGCAGCACTTCCAGTTCCCGGGGCGTAAGCCCCTGCGGCTTCCGTGCCTTGAGGTTCTCCTTGCCCCCAAAAGTGCGGAGAATCTTTCCGGAGTCTATGGTCTCTCCAAAGAACAGGCACTTGCCGGCGGCTACATCCATGATGGCTTCCACTATCGATTCCGGAGAGGAGTCCTTGGCAAGGTATGCGCAGGCGCCGGACGTGATGGCCCTGAGGATGTATGACGGAATCTTGTAATGTGAGAGCACAAGGGCCTTTACGCCGGGAAAAGCGTCCCGGAGGATACCAAGAAGCGTAAGGCCGTCGGTCTCTGCCTCCAGGGTTATGTCCACCACGGCAATATCCGTTTCAGGGTGGGCGTTGAGGTAGGCTACAGCGGCCCCTGGAGAAGCCACGGATTCAATGCTCCCGAAGGATGGATTGGCGCCAAGGGCAAGTTTAAGCCCCATTACAAATACGGCGGAATCTTCAATGAGAAGGACATTAATCATAGGTCGATGGTTATTTCAAGGCCTCCTTCGGGCCTGTTTTGCATTTTCATCCCGGCTCCAAGCTTGTCCAGAAGTTCCCTGGTTATCACAAGGCCAAGGCCGTGGCCCCAGTGGGGATCCTCTTCCCTTATGCCCGGGCCGTTATCGGCAATAATAATCCTTTTTCCACGGGCCTTGAGGGTTACTCCTCCCTCCGGACTTGCCTTAACGGCATTGTCAAGGAGGTTCCTGAGGCAAGTCAGGAGCATATTCCGGTCCGTTTTCACGGTAAGGCCGGAAGGAATGTCAACGGAGATCACTTCCCCGTTCTGGAGAGTGCCGATAGCTTCCGCGGCAAGCGCCGTGAGGTTCTCTTCCCGCATTACCGGCTCCAGCATCCCTTTCTGATTCAGGGACCACAGGAGCAGGTTTTCCAGAAGGGAAGATGTGTTATCGGCCGATACCGCCAGTTTCTCAAGTCCTTCCCTGAGCTTCTCCGGAGGCAGTTCCGGAAGGCGTTCAAGGAGCTGGCGGGAGAGCAGCCTGTTTCCGGAAATGGGATTCCTCAGGTCGTGGTAAATGATGGAGAAAAGGCGGTTTCTCATCTCAAGTTCTTTCACAAGAAGACGCCTTTCCCTAAGGCGGAGAACCGTCCACACTATGCCGGTAAGAAGGAGCGCATAAAGAAGAAGGAAAGGCCATCTAAGCCATAATGGCGGCGGAACGCGGAGGGTCTTCTCAGAGGTTTCTCCGTGGTCCCATCGGCCAAAAATATCGGAACACTGCTCATGAAGAACGTAGCGCCCGGGGCGTATGTTTTCCGGCAGTCCGATAAAGTGCCCTTCCGTCCACTCTCCACCGTTAATGCGGTACCTGTGATGGATAAGGCTTTCCAGCGGCAGGTTCCCTGCGGCCTTGATGGAAAGGAGGCTGTCGGGGTGGAAAGAGACTGCGCCGGAAGAGCCTCCAAAGGCCAGGGCGCCGCCTGAGAGGTGGCAGGAGACTCTCTCTCCGTATATGTCTGAGGGGAAGCCCAGTTCTTTTGGAACGCGGCCCGTGCTGCCGTCGGTGTCAATGAACCATAGCCCGTCCTCCGTTCCGGCCCATAGGCGGCCCTTTTCATCGGCCTCTACGCACTGCACCAGCATTCCGTCAAGGAAATGGTTGCCGGAAGGGCTCCACAGCCCGCTGCGGGTGGCGGCCCAGATGGCGCCGCTAGGGGTTAGGCAGAGGTCTGTGACGTAGTCGTCGGGGATGGATGAATTGCCTTTGTAGTACTTTGTGACAAGGCCTGTTTTGCGGTCTATGACATTTAGCCCGGCCTCGGTGGTGGCGTAGACAAGGTTCCCGCGGGCATCCTCTATGAGCCTGCTTCCAAGCCGTGAACTCAGATAAATGTTTGAATCTGCCTTTGCCGATGGATAGCGGAACGGGCTAAGCCAGCGGGGCGGAAGGCTCCGGCGGGCTTTGCGGTCCCACTCATTGAGGCCCACGCCCTCCCAGGTAACAACCCAAAATCGGCCCTCACTGTCTTCAAGGAAGTCCGATATCCAGTTGGCCCCGTCAAGGTGCCGGGCTTCCGTCTGCTCTTCAGGGAGAGGACCGGTGAGGCGGTCCTTGTACGCCTTTTTCCCGTCCTTCCACACCTCCCAGCCGGTGTTGTTCCAAAGGCCCACGTAAACGGTGCCGGAGCGGTCTTCGTAGATGGCCGATACCCTTTCTTCGGCCGTCCCTATCCACAGCTTTCCGTTATGGTCTTCCATAAGGGCAGATACCTGGGCAGTGGAGACAACTCTCACATGTTGTAAGGCAGAAGATAGCACTGAGAGGCCGTTGTCGCCGCCCGCCCAGATATTGCCCTGACGGTCTTCAAATATGCAGTAGAGCTCGTTCGAGTGGGTTTTATACACCTTTGTATCTTCCGGCTTCTTAGTATTCACAAGCCCGAGACCGTAGGACCCTGCCGCCCAAAGATTACCGCTATGGTCCGTAAGCAGCCTTGCATGGGCTATGGGAAGGCGGCCGATGGGGACGGGCTGCCCCGCTTCATAGGTGTGCAGGAGGGATGTGTGGTCTTCGAAGGAGTATAGTTTCCCGCTCTTTTCCGCGTAACTTCCGTTACAGAGCAATCCTTCCCAATTGGTGAGTGTGACCTGGGGGTTCTTCCGGTCATCCACATACTGGTTGTGGACCAGACGGCCCGCCAGCCAGAGTTTCCCGTCAGATGCCTCGTAAATCTGGAAATAAGGATAATCCCCTTCGTGGTCCCTTTTGTCGTAGAAGCAGCGGGCTTCCTCACGGATGCCGCCTTTGTAGGAGAGTTTCAGAAGGAGGGTGTCTCCCACCGTGGCCCAAACAAAGCCCTCCGAGTCAGCGTACAGGGCGCGTACCGGCCCTCCGTCATGCCCGACCTGATCGGGCATCACCGTCAGCCCTTCCGTAGTGCCAACCCATAATCGGCCTTCCGTATCCACCGCAAGGGCATTCACTCTTCCGTACTCCTTGTAACTTCTGAAACGCGTGCCGTCAAAACTGGCAAGCCCGTTCCGGGTGCCTACCCACAGCACGCCGTCCGCATCCTGCGCAATGGCATAGACGGTATTGGACGGCAGGCCGTCGGCCGCGGAGTAGTTTACAAACCGCGGCACAAGACCCGGCTCTGCGGTTCCCGTCATGCCCGGCTCTGCGGTTTCCGTCATGCCCGGCTCTGCTGTTCCCGTCATGCCCGGCTCCGACCGGGCATCCAGTGCTGCAAGCACAAGAAAGGAGAATATGAGGGCAAAACTGCGCATCGTTTCACAAAGATATCATTTCCTCCCGAAATATCCTTGCAAATCAGCGCTTTGTGGCGGATTCCGCCACAAGGCAATCATTCCTATGGGTTACCTTTGCGAAAAGCACTGAAACTTATGAAAAAGATTCTATTTGCAGCAGCGCTGCTTGCTGCCCTCCTGACAGTCTCCTGCAACAAGGACGGCTTCGACGGCAATGCCAATGTCACTTTCCGTAAAGCCAATATAGGAGGAGCGCCCATGCTGGCCATCGCCCAGGGAGGCGCCTCAACAAAGGCCGAAGGAGACATCACCGTGGGCCCGAAGGCCCTTTATACTGTTTCTGAAGACGGCACCATGGTGCAGGTAAGCTATAATGTGGATGTAGAAGGGGCCGACGGTGAGGTAGCCGAAACCATCCGGGCGAACCTTATTATCTCCCCGAATTTCATTTTCCCCGTGGATGAGGGATGGCTGTGGATGGCCAACTGCTCCCTGGACGTCAAGGACGGCTGGTCCAACGGGACCATTCCCCAGGGGCCGGCACGAAGTGCGCTCAGCAAGATCATCAACAGGCACAACGAGAAATACCACGACCGCCACGGCGCCCACTACCTCATCCGCAAGAGCGACGGCGCCCTGTTCGAATGGACCCTGGAGGCAGGTGCGCCGGACGGCATGGACGACGGCTTCAAGCAGCCGACTTTCCTCAACGGCTGGTTCCACCAGTTGGGAAAAGACCTGTTTGTGAGGACAGGCGGCTGGAATGGTGAAGGCATAAACGGAGGTCTTCCGTCTCTTATCCGTCTTAAGGACAATGGCAATACGCTGGATGCGGTAAACGTGCTGGGGGACAATATCTCCTGCTGGAAACTCTATCCTGCTGGAGGCTCTTGCCTGGGTGGGACTTTCGGTTATCCCGGAGCAATGGGAGGAATGCAGGGAATAATCGCCCCTCCTTCCTTCGAACCCGTGCTTCTCCAGGTGGAAGGGAGCAAAGAGTCTTTCCTCCTTTCCGTAGGCGGGAAACTGTATTATGCTCAAACCTATCAGAAGGAAATCCAGGAGGGTGATGGTAAAGATAACTGGACCAGAACCGAAGACTGCACGGACATCTACAACCTCGCCGTCTCCGGAAGTTCAGTGTCCCTTGGAAACCTTATCTGCACATTTAACGAGAGAATGGACCCGGGCGGGGTTTATATGTCCACGTCTGAAAAACTCAGTTGGTGGGGTGGCAATGATTATGACGGAGCCGTGATCAATACCTTTGATCCCAAGGCCGGCACCGTTTCCTCCAGGAGACTGCCGGACCACTATCCTTCCAATCAGGGAGAGTATGTGGACGGGGTTGCGTATGCCGTTGACGGAACTTCCGGCTACTGGGAGTGCGACCTCTCCAAGGATGCGGCGGAATATGTGACTCTGGACTGGTCCAGTGCCGCAGATTATCAGAGCAAGATTGTTCCCGGGACCCTGAGGCTGGAGCACTTTGAAGCGGCGTCACTTACCCTCAAGTTCGTGGCATACATGACCAATGGCACCCAGCTTAATTTCTACACTTCCGTTACCGGGGCCGATAGAGGCGTCATCAAAACCAACGTAGGCAGTGACGGCAACGCCGGAATGGTAGTAACCACAATGGTAAGGCTCAATTAAAGATTTTCGCGTGTGAAAAAGATATTATGGACAGCGCTGGCCGTGATGGTTTTATCGGCCTGCGAAAAAGACCCCACACTTAACGATAAATTCTGGGAAGAGGCTCCGCTTGAGATGGAGCAGCACCAGTTCCAAATAGAGACGGAAATTCTGGCGGGTCTGTACTGGCACTGGAACAATGCCTATGCCTCCTTTGTGGAAGACTGGACTCCATATAACGGCGAGAAAAAAGAGCCGGAACTGGTTTTCAGCAACCGTCGCTGGTTCCCCGCCGATTACGGCCCGCGGTTCTGGAGCGACTTTGACCTGGACAATAAGATGGTGCCAGGCACACCTGCCGTATCCTATTATGACTGTGACAGCCATCCCTACGAGAAAACGGACCTGGGAGACGGCAGTTACAGGATAGATGTGGGTTTCCTTGGATATGAATGGTCCGGTATCCTCCGTCCCGGAGAAGACTGCATCCTGAGTGCTGGAGACTACGACGAATTCCGCCTCCGCCTTCTCCCCGCCGATGCCGTCTACGACCATTCCCTGGACGACCTCCTCCTTGTTGCCCGGGAGTTCGGAAAACAGCGGAGGAAGTAACGCTTAAGAGGTTGGCAACAGTTTTGCCTTGAGCCTCTGGCGGGCCTTGGTGACGGAGGCGGGTGAGATTCCCAGCAGGATTGCCTGCTCCGATACTGAGAACTGCAGATGCGAGAGAATATAGGCGCGGATATCGCCTTTTGTCAGGCCCGGATGCTCTTCACGGAGAGATTCGGGCCTGAAGTCTGATGAATTTCGGAGCATCCGTTCCAATTCGGCCCATTCTTCATCCAGAATATAGCGGGGCTTGGCACGAAGCCCCTGAAGCAGGTGATTCTGTCCCACGAGAGCCTGCATCATCACATAGGAATCCAGTTCACCCTCAGGCCCCCCGCCGGCGTTGGGGATGAATCCCTCCCGCACATCCTTTCCGGCGTGGATGACCATCAGGAAGGCCCTTACATTCTTCCCCAGGATTTCACTCACCTGCGGGATGGTTAACTGGCTCCCGCCACGGGTGCAGGTTGAGGCAAGGCCCAAAGCCACCAGAACAAGTTGGTAATAAAGCATTTCGGCCTCATTCTCCTGAAGGCCGAAGGTCTTTTCTATAGCCGAAAGGCTCTCCGCCTTGAAGCCTACATAGGAATCTATGTATTCCTTGTAGGAAGCAGGCCGGGTCTCAGATTCCATAACAAGGGAGAACAGCTCCGGCTCGTCCATCGCAAACCAGATAAGGGAAATCCCGAAACCCTTGAAGGGGGGATTGAGCGCAAATCCGTCTCCAACGCGTTTCCTGTACAGTTTCCGGGCTTCTTCGCGGACGGCATCACGGACTCCATGAATGGATCCGAAAGAGGAGAAGATGGCGCTGGCGCCGCAGCCAAGCCGGGCGCAGAGGTTTCTGGCCGTCAGGAGCGGGAGGCCCCCGGATCTCACCAGATCAAGGGCTGCGGAAAGGATTCTTTCTTTTGTGACAGTAACAGGTCTTGCCATAACGGTTGTTCCGTGATTGTTTATGGCAAAGGTAAGGATTGTTCCCCTGTTGTCCAATAGTTTCCATGCAGGAATCGGCCAATTGTCCACTTCATTGTCCACATCGTTTTTTATTTCGGAACGGAATATACCATAACTTTGCAGGTGAAAAAATATGGACAGACAATGAAACGCTTTATTTTGATTCTGATGCTTGCAGTGGTCTCCTTCCCTCTGTTTTCAAAAGAGGACTGGAGGGGAAAAGTGGTGGATGAAAATGGGGAACCGGTCCCTTATGCCAACGTAGCCGTGCTTTCAAAGGCCGATTCTACCGTAGTATGCGGCGTGGTGACTCAGGAGGACGGCACCTTCAATATAGTGACCAGTGAGACTGACGGCATTATGATGGTGGCCATGCTGGGCTACAAGACGCTCTATCTTGCACCCGTAGACGGCGCTGTGATTACCCTTGCAGGTGACTCGCAGATGCTGGAGGGGGCCGTTGCAAGCGCCGTCATGCCCAAAACAAAACTGACGGGTGAAGGATTGCAGACAAATGTACGCGGTTCCGTGCTGGAGAACGCGGGATCGGCCAGCGACGTCCTTGCGAAGACCCCCGGCATAATCAAGGGACAGAATGGTCTGGAGGTAATAGGGAAGGGCTCCCCGATGGTATATATTAATGGAAGAAGAGTCACTGACAGCTCGGAACTTGACCGTCTCCAGAGTAATGAAATCCAGAGCGTGGAGGTCATCACCAACCCCGGTGCCCAGTACGACGCCACGGTGAAGTCGGTGGTGCGCATCAGGACCATAAAACGCCAGGGAGACGGCTTCGGCTTTAATCTGAATGCTTCTGACGCCCAGTCACTGCGTTGGGCCAAGGGCAACGACCCCTTCGGCGCCATCAATGTTAACTACCGTACGGGCGGGCTGGACTTCTTCGGCGGGATCAACTATGCCCGCAACACTTCCCGGCAGGAAAGTAATTTGGAGAAGCAGACCTTCGGCATAAAGGCCGATGGCTCCGATTGGCTTTTCGAGAACAAGAGTACGCTCCTGAATGAATACATCGGCAGCTCCATCTATGGCAATGCCGGAGTGAACTGGCAGATGGCCGATAACCATTTCCTTGGAGGCAAGGTGGAGTGGGGCCGTCACCTGACCTACAATGTCCGTACTGAAGTGAACGACAACGTCTTTGAAGACGGGACGCTGACAGACAAACTGAATACGGTGTCGGAGGACATAATAGGGGACAGGATCCCTTATAACCTTGGCGCCAACATTTACTATAACGGCGTCGTGGGAGGTAAACTCGGGATTGACGTGAACCTGGACTACTACGGTACTGACGACAGCTCAAAATCGGCCTCTGAGGAAACCAGCGAAATGACACACAATGCCGCCATCCAAAGCGGGAGCACCAACGCCGGACGTATGTACGCCGCCAAGGCTGTGCTTTCCTACCCCATCTGGATGGGCCAGCTGCAGGCCGGAACGGAGGAGACCTTCTCCCGCCGCACGGACAATTACTCAATTGCGGGAATATCTATTCCGGCGTCAGAGGCATCGGTGAAGGAAGACAATATTGCCGGTTTTGCTTCATACGGCTGCTACATCCCCGCCGTGGGACAGCTCAGTGCCGGAGTGCGTTACGAATACGTCCACTACGCCTATGAGGATGCAATAACGCCCGCAAACAACATCACAAGGGACTACGGTAACTGGTTCCCCAACGTTTCCTATGCGGGGGTTATCGGCCAGAATACCCAGAACCCTGTCCAGGTGATGCTGAATTACAGCACCAAAACCAGCCGTCCTCATTATGGAAATCTGTCCAGCGCAATACGCTATAACAGCCGATATATCTGGCAGAGCGGCAATGCTCAGTTGCAGCCGGAACTGTCACATAACATCGGCCTTACCGCCGTGTGGAAATGGGTGACGTTCATGGTCAACTACACCCGTACCGACGACGCCATTGTAACCTGGTCTTCGCCGTATGGCGACGAAGGCGTGGTGCTGGTAAAGCCCCGTAACATTGAAACGCCTTTCCGCATGATGTCGGCCTATGTCAATCTGACTCCTACCGTGGGTCCCTGGAATATGAATTATACATTGGGTATCCTGCCGCAGTGGTTCACTATTAATGCTCCTGATCCCCGTGAAGCATCCGGCATCCGCGTAACTACGTTCAACAACAAGCCCATCTTCTTTGCACAGCTTTTCAATACCTTCACCGTGAAGGGTGGATGGCAGTTTGAACTGGGAGGAGTGTTTATGAGTCCCGGCTATTCCCGGAACCTGTATATGACCAACTGGTTCGTTAACCTCACTGCCGCAGTGCAGAAGACGCTGCTCCGTGACGGTTCGCTTGTTTTGCGCCTTGAAGGACAAGACCTTACGCGCAATGCCTTTTTTAGCCCCTATTCGGACTTCGGCAGCCATACCATCATGCAGACCAACCTGCTGGATATGCAGAAAGTCAAACTCTCCGTCCGCTACAGTTTCAACACCGCCCAGAGCAAGTACCGCGGCACCGGCGCCGGTGCTGACAGCAAGGCAAGAATGTAAAAAAGTTCCTATATTTGAAACGTAAAAAAGTAAAGTGTCATATGGAAATGAAATTTTGCCAGAGCTGCGGAATGCCGCTCACTCAGGAAATCCTTGGCACCAATGCCGATGGAACCAGGAATGAAGATTACTGCATCTACTGCTACAAGGACGGGAAGTTCCTGCAGGACTGCACGATGGATGAGATGATCCAGCACTGCGCCCAGTTTGTGGACGAGGTGAACAAAGGGCTGCCCCAGCCCATCACAAGGGAAGAGTACATCGGCCAGATGAAGATGTATTTCCCCCATCTGAAACGTTGGCGCAGGGATCTGACACTTGCGGACTCCATGCCGGAGAATCCCGCTCTCTCCGGAGTGAAGGAACTCATTGCCCAGATGGCCGATAAACTGCCCATCGCTTACATCTCATCAGTGGACCAGGACGGTTTTCCCTGGACCAAGGCTATGTTGAAGCCACGCAAGCGTGAGGGTATCAAAACATTCTACTTCACCACCAACACCTTCTCGATTCGTGTGGCTCAATACAAAGCAAACCCTAAGGCAAGCGTCTATTTTTGCGATGCCAAAGGATTTAAGGGCATGATGCTCAGAGGCACCATGGAGGTGCTCACCGATGCCGCTTCGAAGGAAATGATCTGGCGCAAGGGCGACACGCAGTACTATCCCGGCGGCGTCACCGACCCGGGCTACTGTGTCCTCAAATTCACTGCCATCGACGGCCGATTCTACAGTGATTTCTATCCGCGGAGTTTTGTGATTGACTGACAAAACCCAGTCCCGTTTGTCGGCCAGTGCGGGAGATGTGACTTTTTTCGGCACATCTCCCGCAAAATCGGCCTTTTTTGCAGGTGATGAGACTTTTTTCGGCACATCACCCGCACTTTGTACGGGATAATGAATACCTTTAAGAGTCAGATAACTTGATATTTATAAATTCCGCCATAATCTAATTATATGGGTTACAGAGAAGAAGCCATAGAATGCGTTAAAGATTGTGTCCTCCCGATCCATCAGCAAATATATGCCAAGTATGGAGGGGATTTCGACAGGATTTACTCGGAAGGATACAATAGCAAGTCGTATCAGGGCAGGGTGATTGAGCCGGGGAAGGTTTACGAACTGAGTTATCCGGAATGTTCCTGCCCCAAGGTGAAGTGCGGGCTCAGGAGCAATCCGGAGCAATGCGAATGTTCCCGGCAAAGCATATTATTTATTCTTTCGCAACTTGAACCTGACAGTCGGTTCGATGTCCGGATCGTGAATACGATACTCCGAGGGGGCGATCGTTGCACTTTCAGAATAGTAAGACATCCGGTATGAAGCGATTGCCGAATGTCATATCGGTGCTCAGGGTAGCAGGTTCTATCGGCCTGTTGTTTTGCGATGTGGCCGGATGGATGTTCTGGGCGCTCTATGCGTTGTGTGGCATCAGTGATATGGTTGACGGCCCTCTGGCCAGGAACCTTCAAGCAGAAAGCAAAACTGGAGCCGTCTTGGATAGTGTAGCCGACATCGTATTCGTGGCATGTTGCGCCATTCGCTTGTTGCCGGTACTGGAGATTCCCGTTTGGCTCTGTATCTGGGCTGGGGTAATCGTCTTCATCAAGATGGTGAACCAGGTATCGGCACTGGTCGTCTGCAAACGATTCTGTTTTCCTCATACATTGGCTAACAAACTGACCGGTTTCCTGCTTTTCCTGACGGTGCCAACAATGTTCAGGTCAATGATTCCGATTTCCATAGTTGCTGCTTTGGCTACTTTTGCCGCCGTCCAGGAGGGGCATCTTATCAGAACGGAGCAAGTTTTTTAACTTTTCTCTTGACTCGTACCCTACGGCATGTATTATCTTTGCTGGCGAATAACAAAAGTGCACGAATTGTTATGGGTAAAAACAA
>OMQK01000155.1 GCA_900313205.1 uncultured Bacteroidales bacterium
GGCGGTTCACTCCCAAACTCATTTTTAATTTTTTGCTTGAGACCTCCGTAGAATGCCTTGTTGTATGCGTGTTTTTGCCCGGAAGCCCAGAAATATGGAGACAATGCCCCGACATATCCGAAGATATCCGGATGATTGGCCCCGAAACCTACGCTTTGGTATCCGCCTATGGAAAGACCGGCAATAGCCCTGTGGTCTTTGTCAGGGATTGTCCGGTACAGGCTGTCGGTAAGCATCACAACATCATGCACAAAGGACCATTCGGCCTTTCCATCAACTTCCCAGATGGATTCAAAGGCGTTTTTGGCCCTGCCGCCGGCATAATCTTCGTCGTCGTTGTACTGGTTGATGTTTGGCATCACAATTATGCAGTGTTCCGCCTTCCCTTCACGCCAGAGGCTGTCTGTGCTCTGGTAAACCTCCCCGAACCTTATCCAGGAAGTCTCATAACCGCGGGCGCCGTGAAGGAGGTACAGGACAGGATACCTTTCTCCGGAAGTGTAATAATCCTTTGGAAGATACACTATCATCCTCCTGTGGGTGGGACCGGTGACGCTGCACTCATACTGCACCTCTTCAACTAAACCCTCTGGCTGATAATCCCTTATTGCCGGGCCGGCAAGATACAGTTCACTGGATTTATTAATAACAGGAATGCTGGCGCAAGATGATAACGCCAGCATCCCCAATACGGGAATTATCCGTAAAATATTACTCAGCCTCAGGTGCAAGGGTGGTGTAAACGTTGGTGACGTCTTCGTCGTCCTCAAGGAGGCCGGTGAGTTTGTCAAGGGTAGCACGCTGCTCCGGAGTAACTTCCTTGAGATCCACGTTGGGGATCTGTTCAAAGCCGCCGGAAACCAGCTCATAACCCTTTTCCTCAATGTACTTCTGGATTTGGCCGTAAGCGGTGTAGTCTCCGTAAATGGAGATTTCCACGTGCACGTTTTCGTCCTGGTCCTCTACTTCCTGCTTGAATACTTCCTCTGCGCCGAAGTCAATGAGTTCAAGCTCAAGTTCATCTGTATCGATGGGCTTTGCAGGGTCTTCCTTGATGCGGAATACGCACTTGTGGTCAAACATGAAAGCCACGCTGCCGCTGGTCTGGAGGGAACCGCCGCACTTTGTGAAGTAGCTGCGGACATTTGCAACGGTGCGGGTGTTGTTGTCCGTTGCAGCCTCCACAAGGTAAGCGATACCGAAGGGGCCGAAGCCTTCATAGACCAGTTCCTTGAAGTCTCCGGTCTTGGCTTCAGTTGCCTTCTTGATGGCGCGCTCGATGTTATCCTTTGGCATTTGTTCTGCCTTGGCCTCTGCGATGAGGGCACGGAGACGGGGGTTACCTGTTACCTCTGCGCCGCCCTGCTTGACGGCGATGGTGATTTCCTTACCAAGCTTGGTGAAGGTTTTGGCCATATGGCCCCAACGCTTGAGCTTGCGCTCTTTGCGGAATTCAAATGCTCTTCCCATATTATTCGGCGATTTGGATACGGCTGATGTACTTGTCAATCTCCATGGCCTCAGGGGCGGACATCCACTTTTCCTTGATGGTCTTGTAGAAGGAGAGTGCCTTTGCGGAGTCTCCGGCAGCCTCTGCGGCGATACCGGCCTTCATGAGGTATGAAGCAGCAAAGGCATTGTCTGTGGTCTTTGCGGCTTTCTCATACCAGGAAATGGCCTCTGAATAGTTCTCAAGCTCTACCAGTGCGTCTCCGATGCATGCCTGGGCACGGCCTGCGAGGATGGGATCTTCACCCTTGTATTTCTTTAGGAGGGCGATAGCGTCCTCATACTGGGCGGTCTGGAGCTTTGCTACGCCGCCGTACATGTAGACGGCCTGGCCTGCCTTTGCACCGTACTTGTCAATGATTTCCTCAAAACCGGGATAATTGTCGTCACCCTCAAGGGCAAGCTGATACTCACCGGCCTGGAACCAGCGCTCTGCCTGGGCCATCTGCTCAGTGGCCTCCTTTTTCTGGGGCTGAAGGATGAAACGGTTGTATGCGAGGACGCAGAGGGCAATTACAAGCACCGCTGCTACGCATCCGTAAATCAGTTTACCATTCTCCTTGAAGAAAACTTCTGCTTTGGAAACCGCTTCCGCTACGTTCTGCTGGCGGATTTCCTCTTCTTTAGTGATTTTTGCCATAATTTATTTTGTCTTGTTTATTATCAAATAGTACCGGCGTAGGGCCGATAAAGCCTGCAAATTTACGAAATAATTTATATATTTGCAATCCAAATGCGCGTGTGAGATGCCCTCTTTAAAGAAAATAGTAGTACAGGATTTCAGGAATATAGAGTTTCAGGATCTGTCCTTCTCTCCCAACGTAAACTGCATCAGCGGAAACAACGGGGAGGGGAAGACAAACCTCCTTGATGCAATCTATTATCTGTCAATGACAAAGAGTGCATTCCCGGCACCGGACAGGTACAATTTCCGCTATGGCACCGCCGGTTTCACCCTTGGCGGGGTTTATGCCATGGAAAATGGCCTAGAGTCAAGGTTTTCCCTGAAAGTGGCCGATGAAGGGAAGAAGCTTGTCAGGGACGATAAGCCCATCTCACGTATGGCAGAGCATATAGGCACCCTTCCGGTTGTGATGGTGTCTCCCGGAGACGGCGCCCTTGTGAGTGAATCAGGAGAGGAAAGGCGGCGCCTTTCCAACGCAATCCTCTCACAGATGGATCCGGAGTATTTATCGGCCGTACAGTCATACACTAAACTCCTTGCCCAGAGAAACAGGCTCCTGAAGGATATTCAGCCGGATTTCGGCCTTCTGGAAGTGATAGACGGGAGGATGGCTGGCCCGGCAGCGTATATTTTTGATTCAAGAAAACGTTTGGCAGAGGACCTCAGGCCCGTTGTGTCAGAATATTACCGCCTCATCTCCGGCGGCGGAGAATCCGTATCCCTGGAACTTAAGAGTGACCTTTCCGCAGGCTCGCTCACGGAGATCTTTGCCTCTCACAGGGACCGTGACCTTGCGCTAAGGTATACATCGGCCGGTGTCCAGAGGGACGATTTCATTTTTACGATGGATGGCCATCCCATCCGCCGCGGAGGCTCTCAGGGGCAGCAGAAATCCTTCCTGGTGGCGCTCAAGTTTGCCCAGTATGAGATTATGAAGCGCTCTTACGGCTTTGCCCCCATGCTACTCCTGGACGACGTATTTGACAAACTTGACATGGGACGCATATCAAATCTCATAGGGATGGTTGCCGGAAGCGACTTCGGCCAGATATTCATTACGGATACTGACAAAAACCGCCTGTCATCAGTAGTGGACCGCATCACTGAGGATCGCGCTTACTTTGATACGGTATCTGGTACTTTCACAAGGGTGGAATAGAGTATGGAGCCCATAAGGATACACAGGAAGGAAGCCGTTTCAATGGATGAGGTGGTGAAGCAGTACATCAAATCCATGAAACTTGCGGCGGGGCTCAACACCCAGCGCATCTTTGAGGCATGGGATGCCTGTTCAGGGGCGGGGGAGTTCACGCTGAAACGCTTTTTCCGTGACGGAAAACTCTATATTACCCTCAGTTCATCGGTGGTCCGTAACCAGCTCCATTTCCAGAAGGAGGACCTTGTTGAAAAAATGAACCGTTTCCTTACTGAGGACAGTCTGTTCACCCAGGATAACCGTACCGTGGGTTATATTGAGGAGCTCATTCTGAAATAGATTCCTCACCGCTTTCAATCAGGCTCACGTTCCTCACCTTTGAAGGGGTGAGTTCATAGCGTATGTCAAAGCAGGTATAAATATGTTTCCTGCCCAGGCGGTAGTAGGAGGTTGCGTAGGCAGGGTCAAAACCCATGTAGCCAAGGGTTACCCTGTCCATGCCCCCAAGTCCAAGGTGGATGATATTGTCCAGAATCTCATAGTTTTTCTCCAGCCGCCCGAATACGGAGCGCTGTGCGGTGTCACGCCTCCTGAAGCGCCTGTAATTGTGGTAGCGGTTCTTGCAGCCGGCGCAGCAGAATTTACGGTCAGGCCTGCCGCCGTAGTCTATGACGCTTCCGCACTGGAGGCACCTGGAAACATCTTCATTTTCATCTACCTTGTAATCCATTTCCGGTCTATCTCTGTTTCCGGCAAAGGTCAAAAGCTTTTTCCTTATATCCAAGAATCACAAAAAACAATCTGAAGATTTTTTACGTTTCCGTGGTATATCAAAAAACGTAAATCACGTGAAACATTTTGACGTTTCCCGCTTTTTTACGTGATACAACATGTGAAACGTAAAAAAGCACAAAAAACGTAAAAAAATTGCCTTCTATGGGCCTCAGTGGTGTTATTTGAAGAAATCATCCTTTTTATTCATCCTTTTTATTTGCAGGCGTCCGGAAGCGGAGCGCGCCCGCTCCGGGGAATGTCTAACAATTAAAACAAAAGGAAATGGAATTCTTAAACAAAATTGAACTGAGGGGCGTTGTCGGCAGGGCCGATGTAAACGTGGTAAATGGCTCTCACGTATGTAATTTCTCTGTGGTTACAGAGTACAGCACCAGGGACAAGGAAGGTAATCCGGTTGTGGATATATTATGGTTCAACGTGTCGGCCTGGGAAGGGAGAGAGCAGATAGGGGATGTGTTCCAGATTCAGAAGGGAATGTGGATAGAGGTGACGGGTAGGGTACGGATCAGGCGCTATATGACCCAGGAGAACGAGGAGAGGACGGTGATGGACGTAGTTGCCCGCAGAATCAAGGTGCTGCAGAGGGAAGATGACCAGATGCAGCCGCAAAGGGATTATTAGCACAGTATTTGAAGGTTCCGGAATTCTGATTACATTTGCACCGTATGAAAGGATTCCGGACATACCTTCTGCCTATGCTGCTGCTCTTCCTTCTGGCCGCGCCGTTCTGCGTAAAGGCCCAGGAAGTTGAGGAGGACACCGTCCCTTCCGTCCAGGTTGTGACGGGAGATGACGTCGTGGAATATGCCCGTACCTTCAAGGGAGTGCCGTACAAACTTGGCGCCGCCGGCCCCAGGGCCTTCGACTGCTCAAGTTTCACGCGTTATGTGTACAAGCACTTTGGGTATGACATTACGGCATATTCCCAGGTCCAGTTCCGTGAGGGGAGGCCGGTGGAATCCTATTCCGACCTCCAGAAGGGAGACCTTGTGTTCTTCGGCAAGAAGAGGGGAGTGCGAACTATCGGCCATGTGGGCATTGTGGTGTCCGTAGACAGGGAGAGGGGGAGTTTCACCTTCATCCACGCCTCCGTTTCGGGCGGTGTCATGGAGCAGACCTCCTCCCATCCTTACTTCATGATGCGCTATATGGGCGCGCGCAGGCTATTGCCGGACCAGGAATAATTGCTATATTTGCAGTCCTATTCCATTCAATGGGGGTGTTTTGGTTTTGACAGCGCTGATGCTGGACGGTAAGCATGTCGGGCCTCGGAACCTGTCCCGTAAAACGCAGATTCCAAAAAATCAGTTGCCAACAACAACTACGCACTCGCTGCTTAATTTGCTGAGCAAATTAACTTAATCCGCCGCGCCAAGGTTGCGCCGCCGACGAGTATCCCTCGGCCCTTCCGCCTCTTAAGGGCCCCTCAAGGGGTATCATCCATTTGGGGCTGCTCCGGAGGACGCCTCTAAATCCGGCTAAGACTTAAAGGCTAAGGGTAAGTTCGCCCGCCCTCCGGCAGGCTTGCCTCGAAAACCAAAGGAAGGATAAGCATGTAGAAAGCCGCCTGGTGCGACGTTTGGACAGCGGTTCGAGTCCGCTCACCTCCACAAAGTTAACAACGCAGTTCTCATGGACATCGGCTACGTCGGGAAAATCGTATCTTTGCCCCAATTAATACAGACCGCGTGAAAACGACAACCCCATGACCATCACACAACCTATTGTTCGCGACGCCCTACCCTCCGACG
>OMQK01000046.1 GCA_900313205.1 uncultured Bacteroidales bacterium
GTTTTTGCATAAAATATTAATAATCAGCTATTTGTATTCAACGCCTATTCCAGCCCCCTGGCACGGGAAAGCGCTGCGGGGTCAGGATCTGCGCCACGGAAACTGCGGTACAGCGTCATGGGCTCTTCGGAGCCGCCCCTCTCAAGGAAGGTCTGGCGGAAGGAAGCAGCCGTGGCCGGATTGAAGATGCCATCGGCCACAAACTTCTCCCAGGCGTCATCGGCCAGGACCTCAGACCAGAGGTAGCTGTAGTAGCCGGCGCTGTAGCCGCTGGCGATGATGTGGTTGAAGTAGGTGGTGCGGTAACGCGGGATGATCTCATCTATAAGGCCCATCTCCTTGCACACCTTTGCCTCAAAGGCGCGGATGTCCTCGGCTCCGTTGAATTGAGCCAGTTCTGAGGCCGATAATTCATGCCACTTCATATCAAGGATTGAGGCTGCGCAAAGTTCACCGCACATGAAGCCCTGGTTGAACTTGAGGGCGCTGCGGACCTTTGCTACCAGCTCTGCGGGAATGGGCTCTCCGGTGCGGTAATCCTTGGCGTAGACGGCAAGGATCTCAGGAACAAACGCGAAGTTCTCGTTGAACTGAGAGAAGGTCTCCACAAAGTCACGGGCAACGGAAGTGCCGGAAACGGTCTTGTAGTTACACTGGGACAGGAAACCGTGGAGGGCGTGGCCAAACTCGTGGAACGCGGTCTGGACATTGTCAATTGAAAGCAGCGAAGGAATGGCATCCGTGGGGTCCTCTCCTGGAGCCGGGAAGTTGCACACGTTAACAATCACGGGCCTTACACCGGTCTCCTGCTCACGGAAATTGTTCATCCAGGCGCCGCCGCGCTTTGTGGGACGCACGTAGTAATCCTTATAGAATATGCCAATGAGGCTTCCGTCTGTGTCCGTGAGTTTATAGGCCGATGCCGCAGGGTTGTAAACCTCAACCTCCGGTGCGGGCTCAATGTTGATCCCGTAAATCATATGGGCTGCGGCAAAGACGCCTTTGAGGACGCTGTCGGCCTGGAAGTAAGGCTTTGTCTGGGACTCGTCCAGGGCAAACTTCTGAGCGCGGAGTTTCTCTGCATAGTAGCTGTAGTCCCATGCCTCGATCTTGTGACCTGCAAGCTTTGCCATCTCCTTCATATCGGCCTTAGCTTTGAGCATGGAGGCGTCCATGATGGGCTGGAGGAAGGCATCAACGGTCTCAGGGCTTCCGGCCATTTTGTCGGAGAGCTGGAAGGCCGCAAAGGACGGGTAGCCAAGGAGCTCGGCCATTTCCGCCCTTAGTTTCAGCACCTCAAGGACAATTGCGTTGTTGTCATGCTCGTCGCCGTGGTTGCCGCGGGAACTGTAGGCCTCAAAGACGGCCTTGCGCTTTTCACGGTCCGGGCAGGAGCCCATGAAATCGTAGTAATCGCTTACGGTGATGCCTGTGGCCTCCTTGAAGGCATTGTTCTCTGCAAGGAGATTCTGGCCGAATTTCTGGCTCAGGGTGGCAAGGCGGGTCTGGATATCGGCAAAACGTGCCTTGGCTTCTCCTTCAAGGCCTACGCCGTTGCGCTCGAAGCTCTGGTAGATCTTCTTCACCACCATCTGCTGCTCCCTGGTGAGGCCTTCCTGATTGTCAAAGACGGCCTTCACGCGGGCAAAGAGATCCGGATTCATATAGATCTCATTGGATGCGGCGGTGAGCTCCGGAAGGATCTCTTCCTCAATTGCCTGCATCTCAGGGGTGGAATCACTCTCTGAAAGGTTGAAGAATACGCCCTCTACCCTGTCCAGGATGGGGCTTGACTTCTCCAGGGCAAGGATGGTGTTCTCAAAGGTAGGAGCTTCTTTGCAGGCAATTATGGCCTCCACATTGGCTTTTTCCTCCTTGATTCCGGCCCTGAAGGCGGGGAGGTAATCGGCCTCCTTTATCTGTGAGAAGGGAGCGGTGCCGTAGGGGGTGTTCCACTCCTCAAAGAAGATGTTCTGCTGTTTACAAGCTGTCATACTGAAAGCGAGGGCCAGTGCAGCCCCCGCAATAAAAGTGTTGATTTTCATTAATACACGTCTTTAATTAGTGATGTACTGTTGCCTTCGTAGAAGACGTCAAGGAGCATGAACTGGGCCGCTCCCTGGTAACGGGACATGATGCCGATAACGTCTATCTTCTTGCTGCCGTCAAGGACATCAGCGGGGATGGGGATATCGGCAAAGCGGGAATAGCCGCTGGTGCGGATCTGGACCTCTGCCCCGTCGTAGCTGAAGTAGTGGCTCACGCTCTGGGCGGTGGCATTGCGGATGAGTACCTGCCTGTATGTCTCGGCGTCATCGTAGGTCTCAGGCTCTGCGGCAATGTAGCCATAGCCGAAGTTCTTGGCATCCACCCTGCGGGTTCCAACCGTGTTGTTGTTCTTGATATCGGCAGCGGAATCTCCAAGCTTGAGATCATCCCAGTCTCCCCTCTCAAGATGATCCACGGTGCGGCGCTTGGTAAGGCCCCAGTGGATGAGGTTGTGGGGATATTTGGGGTAACCTTCATAGGGCTCATCAAAATTCATCGGGTCATCGTCGGAAAGGAAAAGACGGTTCCAGGAGTTGTTCTTGTCATGATTCAGGTTGGAATCCGGATACAGGAGGGCAAACACTTCACCCTTGATCTGGAGGCCCGTGAGCTTGGTGAGCTTACCCACGGCTGCAGGTGCAAGACCGTTCTTGAAGGCATCGCTGGAAAGCTCTGCCCCGGTAGGTGTGGCGGGCTTGATACGCTCATCCTCATCCAGGATCTCTCCCCTGAAAATGTGCTTTGAAATGATGGGGACGAGGTCAATGTAGGATGTCTCGTATTCCGGGACTTCGTTGGTGTCTCCGTCCAGATACTCCTGCCAGCCGTCGCCAAGAACGCCAAGCTGGAGCAGACCGCCTCCACCGTAGTTTCCGGTCTTGTAACCGTACTCTCCTATGCAGAGGTCTTCGCAGTCAATGTAAAGGATCTGGCCCACCTTGTAGTCGTCGTAGGAACTTGAGCGGCCAAGCTTGAGGCAGATGCCGCCGGTAGCGTCCTGGATGTAGAGTTCACGGTAGATGTTGCCGTCTTCGTCGGAGGATACCACCTGGGCTTTCAGGATCTTTGTGCCGGTAATTACCACGGGCTTTCCGTGCTCCTTGTAAAGGGCCTTAAGGTCTGCGATGGTGGTATTGACTTCGTCGTCCATGTCCACTGGGACAAAGGCAACCTTATCCGGCTGGCTGAATGTGACAACCGGCTGCCATTCTTCTATCAGACTCCGGCAGGAAACGAGTGCCGCAAGGGCGGCGATTGCAATAATAGACTTTCTCATAACTCTTAGAATCTGAAGTAAATGTTAAGCATATAGTTGATACCGGACATGTAGAAGTACTTGGAGTCAAAACGGTAGTAGCGTGTCTTGGAGGCGGTATTGTCCACCATACGGGTTTGCTCGTAACCGCCGGTTTTTACGTTCCTGTTGTTGAGGAGGTTCTTGGCGTTGAGAGAGAATCCAAGCTGGTACTTGCGCTGGATATACCAGGACTTGCCAACGGATGCATTGAGAAGGAATGCCGGAGCAAACTTCTCCTGGGTGGTCATAGCCTCAATCTCATTGAAGGCTATGGAATCATCCTCGGGATTACGGCCGATAGCCGCCAGTTCTTCCTCCGCGTCAAAGTAGACATTGCGGTCCGGGCCCTCAACTGCGTACTGGGTACGGTAGAGAGGGTTCATGTCAAGGTATGCGCGGTCGAAGTACTCTACATCGGCCTCAACAAACCAGTAGTTGTAGTTCCAGCTCAGGCCAAGGGATGCGGCAGTCTGGGGAGTAGAAGGAACATAGTGCTTCTGCTTGTGGTCCAGGGCTGCAGTATAGTTGCCCCAGGCGTCCTTCTTATACACGGGGCTCTCCTTCCAGTAAGGGACGTCAATGATGTACTGGCCGTCAAATGCAACGGGCGTTGCGCTGTTATCCAGCGTCTGCATCATCTTGGGATTGGAAGTGTAGATGGCTTCTCCAAGTGAAAGGACACCCTGTACGGAGAGATTGGGGACAATGTAGGTAGGGACCTTGAAGCCAAGTTCGATACCCATATTGCGCTGGTCGATTCCGCTAAGGGCGAAGTTTGAGAAGGCGTTCTGGACGTCATCGTAGGCGCTCATGACCTTGCTCTGACCCTTGATGGTGGTGTAGTAGGCGGTGACACGGGCGTTGATTCCGCTGCCACTGAACTGCCAGTTGATGTCTGATGAGAAGGTCTTGATGGGGCTCAGGTTCTGAACCATGTCGTTACGCGTACGGGGGCTCACGAACACCTGCTGGAAAGTAGGGGCATCCTGGAAGTAACCCACGTTTGCATATACCCTCATATTGCCGCCAATCACGTAATTGAGACCAAGCTTACCGGCATAGGTAAGGAAGTTGGCCTTGTCTGAATTACCCTTGGAGGTAGAATAGATACCAGCTTCTGCGGAAGGTTCTACGGTGTTTCCGGTAAGGGGATCCGTATACGTCATTCCGGGGAAGAGGCCCTTTCTCACAAGGCCCTCACGCCAGAAACTGGTGTAGCCAAGGCGTGCGCCAAGGTTGATGTCAAGGTTGCCGATAGTGTACTCTCCGTTCACCCAGCCGCCCGCATTGATCACGTAGACGTTGTAGTCATAACCGTATTTGTCGCCCTTGTGAAGGATACGTGCCTGACCGTTATGGGAGAGGTAGTAGTCAAGGTCGTTCTGGGCCATGTAGGGCTCTGCGGCAAAGTCTCTGTCGGCAAAGTTATCGATATCCACAAAGTACTGACCTCCAAGGAGATCGGCCAGGACCTTATAGTATTCCGTCACATTGAACTTGCCGTTGAGGCCGCCCGTGACCTTGAGGTTCTGGAGGGGCCGATACTTGAAGTTGAATGCAAGGTTGAGGTCCTTCTGGTCTACGCGGCGCTCTTCCTGTACATACTTGCTGCGGCCGCCTTCGCTCATCTGGTTCACCTGATAGATGCGGTCCCAGTTGAAGTGGACAATTGAAGGATCCTGGGCTTTCCATGCCTGGAAGGCTGCAGTGGCCTTTTCCAGATTGTTGCGCTTGTAATCCGGATCCGGGTTATAGAGGTATGAAGGGAGGTTACGGTAGTAGTCCGGACGGGGATCCTGGGCATTGTACCAGTCCATGGCGGTATAGCCGTTGGAGCCAAAGCGGAAAAGGAGGGTTGTATGGCTCTCAAACTTATCCGAAGGTGTGAAATCCCACTTCAGGAATGCGATGGGCTCATGGGTCTTACGCACGCGGGTATTGCGCACCTTCCCGTTCAGGTAACCCCAGTTGGAGTTGTACATATTGTCTCCCATGAGATCATAGACCTCCTGGGTGGATGAGTTCTGCGCTCCCCTTTCACCGGGCGTACCGAAGATGGCGAAACTCAGCTTATGGGTGTCGTTGAAAATCTTATCGGCCGCAAGATAATATGCGAAAGAGCGATAATACACACCGTCAATCCAGTCATTGCCGCCAAGGCGGGCGCTCACGTTGGCCGCAAAGGCCCAGCCGTTGTCCATCTGGCCGGTGGCATAGGAGGCCATGAGGCGCAGGCGGTAGAGGGCGCTGTTGGTGAGGACGCTTCCGCGAAGGCCCTTGCGGACCTCTGAGGCAGTGCCGAAGATATTGGTAACACCGTTGTAGCTGCCAAGGGCAACGTCAGTGGCCTCTACGCCGTTCACGGTTTCCTTGGAACGCATAGCCTCGTTGAGGCCGCTCCACAGGGAGAACGGGCCGTAGCCGGTGATTGCGTCGTTCATCTTGACGCCGGCAAGGTAAACCTCCTGGCTCTCTGAGCTGTAACCGCGGGCGCGGAAACGCACTGCGGAGAAGTTGAAGCCAGCAATGTTGTTGAACACGTCATTGCTGCCGAACAGGATGGTGGGGTTGTCGTTGAAGCCGGAGTCGTCCATGTCAAAGTTGGCGAAGGAGTCGTCGTCTACGTCAGTCACATGCTGGATTCCGGTGAGGGAAAGGTTGAACATGTTCTTTACGTAGCCATCGGCCACGGTCACCTGCACCTGGGACTCCAGGAACTCCGGAGCGGTGATCCTGAGAACATACGTGCCATCCGGCAGGGAGGAAATAAGGAAGGAGCCGTCCTGGGCCGATTGTACGGTCTCTATCTGCTCCGCACCCTGCATGAGGACCACCTGGGCGTTCTCGATGGGCGCACGGCCGTTACGGTCCACCACCTTACCCTTCACGCCGCCGGCATAGCCGTCCCTGGTGCCGGGATCCACAAACTGCGGCGCCTGGGCCAGAAGGCTCACGGCCGACAGGGCTGCAGCGAAGGTCAGTAATAGTTTCTTAGTCATATCGGTTAGTTATTTCTTGATCACAATGTATGTGGGATAGTGGTCAGAGTAGCCGTTCACGAATGCACCGTTGGAGAAGGTGCGGAACGGGGTGCCCTTGTACTGGCCGTTCTGGTTGGTCATGTAGGGCTTTGAGAAAACGCGGCCGTAGAACTTCTTCTTGATGATGGGCTGGATCTGGAAAGTGCCGGCGGGGGCATTTGCCAGTGCGTTATTCACCATCACAATGTCAAAGATATTGCCTGCGCCCCTGTAATAGAGTGAGCTGTAGCCGGCCTTAAGCATGCTGAGGAAAGGATCGAAGAAGTCTTCATCGGTTACATCCTTGATGAATTCCTTGCCATGGAGGTAATCGGTCATGGACACATCCGTAGGGTTGTCGTTCATATCGCCCATCACCACAATATTGATTCCGGGGAATTCCTCCTGGAGTTCCATGGCCCTCTGGTAGGCAATCTCTGCGCCGCGGGGACGGAGATCGGCCCCCTTACCGCCAAGACGGGAAGGAAGGTGGCACACGAAGAATGCAAACATCTCGTCGTCAATGGTGCCGCGGACCATCAGGACATCACGGGTGCGGAAAGCCTCCTTCTCTTCCTCCGTCCAGGCGCTCCAGTCTATGCGGGAGTCCTCAAAGGTGAACGGGATGGCTTCGGATGTGATGTACTTGAAAACCTGGGGCCGATAGAAAAGCGCGCAGTCAACGCCGCGGCGGTCCGGGCTGTCGTAGTGGACAATCTGATAGTTGGCCTCCGCGATTGCGGGCTCACTCACAAGGTCCTCAAGGACGTGGCGGTTCTCAACCTCGGATACGCCCAGGACGGCATGCCAGGCACCGTTGTCCTTTTTCATATCGGCAATCACGCGCGCCATGTTCCTGAGTTTCTTGGCGTACTTTTCCTCTGTCCACTCGTTGGCGCCGTCCGGCAGGTACTCGTAGTCGTTCTTGCCTTCGTCGTGATAGGTGTCAAAGAGGTTTTCAAGATTGTAGAAGCCAATCACATAGCTGCGATGCTTCTGGGCATCGGCCGTACGGGGAATGGCCAGCAGCACAAGGGCTGCGATTATTACGATGGTTCTTTTCATAGGTTACCAGTTTTTCAGTGTTTCTGAAGGGGATGCCTCTTCTATTTCCTTTGCCTTGTCTGCGCCAAGAAGGGCCGGAAGGTTTACAAAGAAGTCTATGCCGGTGAGGGATTCTAGTTCTGAGATGGAGTAGACGTAATTACTATAATCGACCTTATAGTTTGAAGCGGGATAACCCATATCGTGTGGTAGATAATAACCGATAGCAGAATAGTCACTTCCCCTCTTGCGGAGCAAAGCTTTATAATAGTGAGTAGGAACAAGCGCAGCGTGATTCGTGTAGCTTTTTGTCCTCAGTGTTGAATTTCTGACATCTGCACCTGTTACGACATAAAGAGTATCTGAATTCCTAGCAAAATTCCTTACAGCATCCTCCAAATCAGCCCATACTTCACAATTAAAATTGTAATCTTGAGGCGTCATATTGGTGGGATAGAAAGTGGTCACATTAGCATTAAAGTCAAGACGATCAGCAGAAGGGATCTGATGTCCTCTCGTCCAATTCCCTCTACCTCCAGTATCCGTATTTTCGGAGAAACTATTGCCACCATACGAGCCGCCAGAAATGTCGCAAACAGCACCGGCGGGAAGGAGGGGGTCTGTAGCCTGCCACATGTCACTACGGCTGCCGCTGCCCCTAAGGCGGCTGTTCAGGGGATATGCCACCCACCAGGACACATATGCATCATAGTCATAGTAGAATGACCAGTTACGGACGCCGTTCTCTTCCTGGCTCTTGTATGCGCCTCCGTCCATAGAGTGGGTGCCAAAGAAGAATCCTTCCTTCTGCTCAAAGGCGGGTAGCTCCAGCCAGCCGGATGTGGCGGCAGTTACCTTACCCATCTGGGTGATTTCCTTGGAGACCTCGTGTTTAGCGGTCTTGAGCACAAGCGTTGCCTTGCGTGGATTCTCAACCTCATTGGGATCTATGGTCATATCCACGGAGGCATTGCCGCTGTCCGTGGTTTTGCTGAGATGAATCCAGCCGTCACCGTCAATATAATTCACGGACAGGGTCCACTGCCCTGCAGCGGCAACTTTTACAAACTGGGAGCCTCCAGCCGCAGCCTCCGTTTCACGGGGCACCTTCAAGACCGGAATAATATCCTCACCGGAAAGGCCCGTACCCTGGCAGGATAGAACCGCCAGTGCTGCTGTAAGCAAGGCAGCAAGACCAAGGATTCTGGATTTCATATCTCAGCTTTTAAAGACCCAAAAGGGTGCTCGAAGTTTATCTCCGGGCAGCCCTTTTAGGTTAAGTTGTTAAAAATCAATTATTCAAATATGACCGTAATATACTTGAACTGGGCGTTATATGCATTTGTGACAACAATTCTGTACTGAGCGTCATTAACACCATTTACATCCCAAGTATATTCAGCACCTTTCTTTAAGGTCTCAGTATTGACCTGCTGAAGAGTTCCTTCGGCATCAGCAATATCCACAACCACTTTTTCTGATGCGCCGCCACCAGTTTCAAATTTAACGCCGACCAAAGCCTTACCCGTGACAGCTGGCAACAGAATGTAAGAATCTTTCTTACCAATGATAAGAGTTCCGTCATCAAGTTTCTTGAAACCGTCTTTGGCATTCAGGACAAACTGATATCCGTCTACCTCATATGTTCCTTCCTTTGCATAATCTGTCGGGAAATCCTCAAATAATGAGGTCATAAATGTAATCTCTGTCTGCTCAGCAGGGTTACTCTTATCTTTTGCAGTGAAGGAGGCTTTTGCGCTGATAAGTTCCTCGGAGCCCTTGAGAGCCTTTACCAGAACGGTGTAAGTGGCACCAACCTCAAGTTCAACATCCTTGCTTACGCTTGTTTCGGTAACGTCTCCACCGTCAACCTTGGTTCCATTCTCATCACCCTTCAGAAGTGCCCAGTTATATTTATCGGCACCTTCAACCTCACTCCAGGAAGCCTCAAAACCGGTTTCAGTCTGCTTTGCACTTACAGAAAGCTTATAATCCGGAGCCGCATTTCCCTTGACGGTGATCTCACCTACGGGCATTACGGAAACGTGGTTTGTACCGGAAACATAGTAACCGTAGAAATCAATGTCCTTATCCTTATAAGCAGTACCGTCAACCGAGTTGGAAGCGAAGGAAACGTCCTTGGAGCGCTGCTTGCCATCATTGTCGAAGAGGAAGATGTTGATAAACTTCTGACCGCTTGAGTCCACCTCACGGGCTGTACCTATAACGTGAACATAGATGATAGGGGAACCCTCCCAATTGTAGGTGTCAATCTGATCCTTAAGCTCTAGGGCGGTGCCATGATTGACCTCAACTGTACCGGTCTTTGTGAAAACAGGATTGATAACCTGATTATGATAGCTGTAGTTGTCAAGGTCTCCCTTCATGGTCCCCTTCTCACCAACAGCTCCTTCAATGGATTTATCCTTACTGTAAACAACGATGCATGCTGTACCATCAGTGATGATACCGGTCTTGTCAAATTTTGCAACCCACCAGATATCGGTAAGGTCTACTGCACCCTCGATGGGAGTGGTTTTCTTTGTGGAAGAGTTATAGGGGACCTCCATGGCCAGGAGTTTCTCAATGGGGCTGTCCACCTTCTCACCCTTACCGGGCTGGGAAATCTTAATCTTTGCGCTGTACATGCCGGCCTTCACGGTGATGTTGCCGCTGCGGTCAAAACCGTCGGTGTTGTCCGGGGCCTTGAGGGTTACCTTGGTGGTACCGGTGCCCTTTTTGTCGGAGATTTCAAGCCAGGAAAGATCATCCGGAACGGAGAGTTTCCATTCATCGGCAGTTGTGATGGTGACTTCCTTTGTTTCACCTTCCTTTGCGAATTCAATTTCTGAAGGATCAACTGTTACACCTTCAGCCACAGAAGCTTTGTTCTGGCAGGCAACTACGCCCAGAACGGCGGCTGCAGCAAAAAAGAGATACTTTAGTTTCATTTTATGGGTTATTTATGGTTAATTCTTGCCTTTTTCAGATTACAAATATA
>OMQK01000044.1 GCA_900313205.1 uncultured Bacteroidales bacterium
GAGAGGTTGTTGAAGCCGCACGCGTAGCAGATTTCACTGATTCCCGTGGTGGTATCCACCAGCATTCGGGCAGCCTTTCCAAGCCTTACGTCAATGATGTAATCCATCAGGTTCCTGGTGGTATGCTGCTTGAAAAAACGGCTGAACGCGCTGGGGGCCATTCCCACCATTGCGGCAAGGTCCTCAAGGCGCAAATCATCGGCATAATGCTCTTGTATGTAATCCTTTACCTTCTGGACACGGCGGCTCTCACTCCCCTGCCTGGTGTTTGCAAAAGAGGTGGAAGCAAGGATTCTTGCGCCCTTGTCCTGGGAAAGCTCATTGAGGATCTTGAGCATGTTTAGAAACTGGTCGAAACGTTCTTCCAGGGAAGGAAGGGTGTCCAGAAGATTGTACACTTTGGCAATGGCGGTGAGGGAGAAAGTGACGCCGAGCCGGGCGCTTTCAAACATCCGTTTTATGGACGCGAACTGGTTTCGTCCAAGAAGATTCTCATCAAGGAGGCTGTCCGAGAATTGAATAGTGATCTCACGGATATCGGCCGATGTACAGTTGCCCTGCTCCCATGCATGCTCCAACCCGTCACCGGTAACCAGAGTAAGCTCCAGCTCACCTATCTCCTCAATGCTGTCACCCACAACACGCTTAACTCCTTTGCCGTTTTCTATGAAATTGAGTTCGAACTCCTTATGGGAATGAATGGGGTACAGGAACTCACTCTTGTGGCGTTCCACAATGTAAAAACAGTCCCTGTCTGTAATGGGGGTTACCTCTCTGAGTACGTTGGCCATATACTGTTTCTTTGTCTACTTTCCACAAAGGTAAACAAATTTTGATACTTTTTAAACATTTTTTCGGACAAATACGGATAGTGGTGTTTTTTTATTATTTGCACTCCCGCCAATTCTTTTCGCGCTCGTTTTGATCCGTTATTTGTAACATTGGCTCACCGCTCAAGTTTGACGGGCAACGAAACGCGCAAAAAACGCCATTTTCGTGTGGTTCATTGACCAAACGGGCAACGAAACGCACAAAAAGCGCCTTTTCCGTGTTGTTCATAGCCCCACCCCATTACACACATATTGTAATGCCGACACAGTGGAAGCTAAACCATTGCCACACAATCACTTACACAAGTGTTTGGGATTACAGGTAATCCCAAACAACTCCATAAGTCACTAACACACAGATGGTTAACCTCCACCCAATCGGCATTACCATATGAGGGAAAGAAGGCTGTGGATGAGGACGGGTGGAAGCGGGATGGCCGGAAGGCTGTGGATTATCAGTAGGAGCGGGCTATGCCAAGCTGCTGGATTTTGTAGGTATCTCCGCCTGAAGAGGTGGCGTAGATGGTGACCTGGAAGTTTTCACCGCCGGCGTTGAGTATGCCGATAAGGTACTTCTTGTTGGCTTCCGAAGCCCTGTGGGTTACCTCGAAGGAGCGGGGGGTGTAGGTGCCGAAGAAGTTGCGGAGGATCTGGCGAGCCTGGGCCTTGGAGCAGTTGCGGGATGATGACAGGACGGTGAGGTCCAGATTGTCTGCAAACCAGCTGGAGAGTGAGGCCACGTCACCGGCGGCAAGGTACTTTGTGATTGATGAGAAAACGGAGAATTCACCTTCCGGGGAAGCTACAGGTTTGTAGGTCTTCACGGGCGTCACTGGCGTCTGTGCCATGGCAGCCCCACCTGAAAGGAGGAGCATTGCCGCCGATATTACAATCTTTGCTTGCTTTTTCATTCCGGGGAGATTTCTTGCAAATATCAAGCCGAAATGTTATTTTTGTAGGAGATTGAAACAGATGCCCGGTCAATGCCGGGCATGACAGGGAGAATATGAATATCGTTCTTCTTACCGTAGGGAAAACGGACGTTAAATGGGTGAAAGAGGGCCTGGACGTGTATGTGTCAAGGCTGCAGCACTATGTCCCGTTCAAGGTGACGGAGATCCCGGAACTCAAAAAGGCCCAGGCCCTGAGCCGTGACCAGGTGAAGGAGAAGGAGGGAGAACTGATCCTGAAGCATCTGTCCCCTGCCGATACCCTCATCCTTCTGGACGAGCACGGCGTGGAGTACCGCTCCACGGAATTTGCCGGTATGCTTGAAAAATACATGCTCCAGGGCACCAGGAACCTGGTTTTTGCCGTTGGCGGAGCATACGGTTTTTCTCCGGAGGTTCACGCCAGGGCGCGCGCCAAGATGGCCCTTTCAAAAATGACATTCACCCATCAGATGGTGCGCACAGTTTTTGCAGAGCAGCTGTACCGGGCATTTACAATCCTGAAAGGAGAGCCCTATCACAATGAATAAGTCCCGCCTCATACGGCAAAGCGTTGCAATAGTTGTTATGGCTGCATCGGCCATAATTTTTGCGGCGTCACTCCTTACCGGTACAGGCAGCGAAGACCCAGAAGCGGCGGCGGCGGATTTCGGCAAGAAGACCAGCGCCCGCATCAGGATACTTGACAAATACATAGACAAGGCCCTGAATTCAGACCTTGGCTCCTGGATGGAGCTGAAGGGGCTTCCGGCCGATATGGTTGTGTACCGCTACGTGGATGACACCCTCCAGAGCTGGGCCGGCCAATTCCCCATCCGCAACGACGACATCCGCATCCGTTCACTCAGCTCACATCTTTCAGATGCCAGGAGTAACGTCACCTCTCCCCTTGCCGATGCAACCCCAAAGCTGTCCTTTGTGAACCACGGCCCCAAATGGTACCTGGAGAAAGCCGTGGAGGGCAATGGCTGCAAGGTGATAGCCGGCCTTGAGATAGTGAACCAGCTGAGGCCGGGTTCCCTCACGGGCGTCAATCCGCGCCTGAGGAAAGACAACCACTACGGAGTGAGCCCCCTGTCATCAAGCTCCGGCACGGCGGTCTCAGTTAACGGGGTTCCTCTTTTCAAACTCACCTCGGACACATTCCAAGGATACTCCAGAAGGCATTCGGCCTTAATCTGGCTTAGCCTGTTCCTTTTCATGGGCGCCCTCATCCTTTTCCTAAGCGCCCACCCTACACCCCTTTGCCTGATAGGGACCGTTGCCATCCAGACGGGTATCTTCATCTGGATGTTCCTTTACGGGCGGCAACTGGACCAGGTGTCCCAGATCTTCTCTCCCCTGCTTTACGCCGACGGCCCGTTCCTCTACAGCCTTGGTGCCGTAATCCTTGTAAACCTTGCCATAGACATACTGGTCCTGGACCTCTTCGTGGTGCGGTGGACCTTCCTGAAAGGAGTGCTCCGGCGCTCTTCAAAAACCGTCCAGGGCATACTGGCAGCCGTTTTCCTGGCTGCCGTGATAGGTGTTGCCCTCTACATCCACATAAGCTTCTGCAGCATCCTTGAGAACTCCAGCATCAACCTTGAACTATATAAGGTAACGCTCATAAGCCCGTTTACCGGGCTGGTCTATGCCAGTTTCCTGGCGCTTGCGCTGGCTATCCCCATGCTCCTTCAGATTCTGGCTCCGCTGGTAAAAAATCTCACCGGCCTCCGCTACGACATGTTTTCACTTTGGGGCCGAATGGCGTTCTGCGTGGTGCTGGGGGTATATTTTGTGGTTACATCGGCCATACTGGGATTCCGGAAAGAGCAGCGCCGCGTGGATGTATGGGCCAACCGCCTTGCCATGGACAGGGACGTTGCCCTGGAAATCCAGCTCCGCTCCGTGGAGGCTTCCATTGCCGATGACCCCATGATAGGGGCCATGGCAGCCCTTGAAGGCGGCAGTGATATCCTCCGGGGCAGGCTCACCAGCGCCTACATGGTAAGGATAGCCCAGGATTACGACATCTCAGTGGTGAAACCAGGCCCCTCAGGCCCCGGCTCACATCCCCTTTTCATGGAAAGGATTCGCGGTGGCGTGCGGCTTGGGGAGAATTCACACTTCTTCTACAGTTCAATCGGCAATGGACGTACGGCGTACACCGGCCTTTTTACATATTACTCAGAGTACGGCCCGTCATCCATATTCATCACGGTTGAATCCAAACACAACAGGGAAGACCGCGGCTACCTGAGCCTTCTGGGCATACAGGATCCCGGCCGCGTGAGCCTACCTCCTGTATATTCCTGGGCCAAATACGTAGATGGCCACCTCCTGCAGTACAAGGGAGCATATCCCTTCCCCACCCTCTATTCCGGAAAGATCAAGGAAATGGCCGGAGACCATCCCTACAGCCACATCCGCATTGAAGGCTGGGATCTCTTTGCAAGAGAAGTATCTGACGGAGAAGTGATTATCCTTGCCCGCCAGAGCACGGAATGGCTGTACTACATTGTGGAGGGCTTCCTCCTAACCCTGGCGGCATTCTTCCTTGAAAGCGCACTTTCCCGCAGGCGGCGCCGCACGGGAGGCCGCAGTTACTTCCAGACAAGGATAAGCCTGGTGGTGTACATCTCCCTCATCATAACGCTGGTAGCCATGGCCGTTTTCAGCGTATGGTTTGTGTACAAGAGGAACAATGCCGATATGCAAAGTGTCATGACCTCACGCATCAACACCCTCCAGGCCATGCTGCAGGAGCGCCTGAGGATGGTTGCAACCCCGGCCGATATAGGCACTCCGCAGGCCGTGGCGGCAGTGGAAGGCGTGGGCAACAACCTCCGCTGCGACATAACCATCTTTGACACCTCCGGCAGCGAGGTAATGAGCACCACCCCGGAAGTGTATGACCGGATGATCCTTGGAAACAGGCTTGAGCCATCGGCCTATAACCATATCATATATGGCCACGACCGCTTCTACCTGCACCCGGAGAAAGTGGGCAGGAGGCGCTTCTACGCCCTCTACGTGCCGCTTTTCAACAGCAGCGGCACAATGATAGGGATTGCATCGGCCCCGTTCACTGACCTCACGCACAACTTTGAGACGGAGGCCGTGCTGCACGTTGCCACCATCATTACAATCTTCCTGCTGCTGCTCCTGGCCGCCCGCCTCATCACCTTCATGGTGGTGTCAAGGCTGTTCCGGCCGCTTACGGAGATGAGCCGCAAGATGACGGTTCCGGACGTAGACCACCTGGAGCCACTCATCTATCATCAGGACGACGAACTTACCCCGCTTGTGGACGCCTACAACCGTATGGTGAAGGACCTAGGGGAGAGTTCCCGCCGCCTTGCGCAGGCAGAGCGTGACAAAGCCTGGACAGACATGGCCCGCCGTGTGGCACATGACCTCAAGAACCCTCTTACTCCCATAAAACTGCAGCTCCAGATGCTTGTGCGCCTGAAAAGCAACGGAAATCCCGCATGGCAGGACAAGTTTGACGAGGTAGCCCAGACGGTTCTCTATCACGTGGATTTGCTGTCCGATTCCGCCGACCAATTCTCCACCTTTGCAAAGATGTATGACCAGAAGGCTGAAAGGATGGACCTTGATGCCCTTGTGCGCCAGGAGGTGGATCTGTTTGATTCAAGGGAAGACATCAAGGTGGAATACTATGGCCTTTCCGGCGCAATGGTGGATGCGCCGCGTCCACAGCTTACGCGTGTTGTGGTGAACCTTATCACCAACGCCATCCAGGCTGTAGATGACAATAAGGGAGAAAAACGGCTGCTGGTGTCTGTGAGAAAGGCCTCCGAGGACGGATTCTATGAGATTGTGGTGGAAGACAACGGTCCCGGAGTGGAAGAGGCCAATCAGGACAAGATATTCACACCGGACTTCACCACAAAGACCAGCGGCAGCGGCCTTGGGCTTGCAATATGCAGAAGGATAGTGGAGCACTGCGGCGGCAGCATCTCCTACAGCCGCTCATTTACGCTTGGAGGCGCCTGCTTTACTGTGAAATACCCCAGGAGCTGACCGCTCCGGCAACTTTCTCAAGCAGCCATTTAGGGGTTGACGTGGCGCCGCATACGCCCACGGACTGCCAGTCCTTTATCCATGAGAAATCTATTTCCTTCTCTGAGCCAATTACGTATGTGGCAGGGTTCACACTGCGGCAAAGGTCGCTGAGAACTTTCCCGTTGGAGGAAGAACGCCCGGCGACAAAGAGAATCACATCATGGGAGGCGGCGAAGCGTGCCAGTTTCTCATGGCGGCCGGCAACCTGGGCGCAGATGGTGTTGTTGACGGTGAGATTGGCCCCGGCGGCGCGTAGCATCTCACAGATTTCCTCATACTCCGTGGGGCTCTTGGTGGTTTGGGAGAAGATGACTACGGGCTTTGCAAGATCTATTTTTCCCTCCTGGAGGGCGCTGGAGAGCATTTCTGCGTTTTCTACCACAAGAGCGTTTCCCCCCACCTGGCCGATAAGCCCAAGTACCTCCGCGTGACCCACCCGGCCAAAGATTATCACCTGGCCGCTGGCGTTACGTATGCGCTCCTGAAGTTTCAGAACCACGGGGCAGGAGCAGTCAATGATGGAAAGCCCGCGTTCCCTGGCCTCATCATAGGTATATGGAGGCTCTCCGTGGGCGCGGATAAGTACGGTACCGCCGTCCGGGACTTCCGAGAGTGAGTTTACGGTTACAAGGCCCTGTTCCTGAAGGCGTGAGAGTTCAGCCTCATTGTGGACTATGGCACCAAGTGAGTAGAGGGTTCCGCCGCCACGGAGGTACGCCTCCGCGCTTGTGATGGCGCGGATAACTCCACCGCAGAAGCCGGAGCCCGGGTCTATCTCAACTTTTACCACGTGATTCCGGGAGTTTCCAGAAGGGTGAATTTGCCCTGAAGGAGGCCAAGCATCCACACAAGTTCCTCATGGAGGGTCATGTGGGTGTTGTCAAGCACAAAGGCATCATCGGCCTGCCTTAACGGAGAAGTTTCCCTGTGGGAATCTATGTAATCCCTTTCCTGGAGGTTTTTCATGACGTCCTCCAGGCTGGGGTTCTCACCCTTTGAGACAAGTTCGTCAAAACGGCGCTGGGCGCGTACGGCGGGCTCTGCGGTCATGAAAATCTTCACCTCTGCATTAGGGAATACAGTTGTGCCGATATCCCTGCCGTCCATGATGACGCGGCCGCCCTCAGAGAAGGCGTGAAGGTGCTCATCCACCCAGGCGCGCACGAAGGGGATGGCGCTGACGGGGCTCACAAGGGCGCTTACCTCAAGGGTGCGGATGAGGGGCTCAATGCATCGTGAGCCGCTGTAGAGAAGCGTCTTGTCATCTTCCCTCTGAAAGTGAAGGTCCAGGCCGGGAAGAGCCTTTTTAAGGGCATCCTCATTGATTTTCCCGTCCGGGGCCATGCCGCCCTCCATGGCAAATAGGGTTACGCCGCGGTACATTGCGCCGCTGTCAAGATACAGGAAGCCGAATTCCTTGGCAACCATCTTTGCAAATGTGCTTTTGCCGGTAGATGAGTAGCCGTCTACTGCAATGGTTATATCGGGGATAGTCATAACTGCTATGGGTTTACATTACATAATCCTGTACGTCCTGTGCGCTGATAGGACTGCCGCCAAGGATGAGGAGGCGCTCTACCACATTCCTCAGTTCACGGATATTGCCGGGCCAGGGACGATCCTGGAGCATTTTCACTGCTTCCGGCTGGTATTCGCGCACGGGTTTTCCGCTCTCAGCGCAGATCTGCTCCGTGAAGTGTTTCACAAGGAGAGGGATATCGTCCTTTCTCTGGTCAAGGGCCGGAACCTTGAGGACAATGACGCTTAGCCTGTGATAGAGGTCCTCGCGGAAGTTCCCGGCCGCAATCTCCTCCTGGAGGTTCTTGTTGGTGGCGGCAATCACGCGTACGTCCACGGTGATCTCCTTGTCACCGCCCACCGGGGTGAGTTTGCGTTCCTGCAGCACGCGGAGAACCTTTGCCTGGGCTGCCAGGGACATGTCTCCAATCTCGTCCAGGAAGATGGTTCCGCCATCGGCCTGCTCAAATTTTCCCTTATGGTCCCTTATGGCCGATGTAAATGAGCCTTTCTTATGGCCGAAGAGTTCGCTGTCAATAAGTTCCGAAGGGATGGCTGCGCAGTTCACCTCCACAAAAGGCATCATGGAGCGCTCGCTGAGCTGGTAGATGCTCTGGGCAACAAGCTCCTTGCCGGAACCGTTGGGACCGGTGATAAGGACGCTTGCTGCGGTGGGAGCCACCTTCTGGATCATGTCCCTGAGGTGCTCCACGGGCTCTGATTCACCCACCATCTCGCGGCCGTAGATCTTCTTTTTGAGGATTTTGGTCTGGGTTACAAGGTTTGCCTTGTCCGTGGCGTTCTTGAGGGTGATGAGGATGCGGTTAAGGTCCAGGGGCTTTTCTATGAAATCGAAGGCGCCTTTCTTGATGCAGTCCACGGCCGTGTTAATATCGGCATGACCTGAAATCATTATTACGGGAGTCTCTATGCCTTCCTCTACAATCTTCACAAGCATCTCCGTGCCGTCCATCTCAGGCATCTTGATGTCACAGAAAATGGCGTCATATTTTTCTTTTGACGCCTTCTGGAGGCCCTCCGCGCCGTTTTCAGCGGTTTCCACCTGATAGGATTCCATCTCCAGGATTTCCTTCAGGGAATAACGGATGGCGCGTTCGTCGTCTACAATCAGAACTTTCATTTGAATGATATATTTATGCAAATATCGGAAATTTTTCACATGCTTGCAAGGCGCATTTGAGGCTGGCACGCAAATTTCTCATTCACAGCGCCTTACGCAAAGTCGGGTGCACCTTCAGGTGCACCCGACTTGTTATAACTAACTGAGAGCCAGTAGCTTAGCAGCCAGGGAATTATTTTACCCTCTGGCCGTAGCTGCGGTCTGTGGTGTTCACGGTGATGATTTCACCTGTTTCGATGAACAGGGGAACCATGATCTTGGCGCCGGTCTCAAGGGTGACTTCCTTGAGGGCGCTGGTGGAAGCGGTGTTACCCTTAACTGCGGGCTCACTGTAGGTAACCTCCAGGGTTACGTAGGTGGGAAGCTCGCAGGTGAGGCAGCGCTCCTCAGGCTCTGTCATGTACATCATTTCCACGCGCTGTCCTTCCTTCATGAGGTCTGCGTTCTCCACTACGTCGTGAGGAAGAGTAATCTGCTCGTAGGTTTCCTCGTGCATGAAGTTGAAGGCCTCACCGTCATCATAGAGGAACTGGTAGGGGCGGCGCTCCACGGAGATTGTGTCAAGCTTTACGCCTGCGGTGAAGGTGTTCTCAAGGATGCGGCCGTTCTCAAGGTTACGGAGTTTGGTCTTTACGAATGCGGGGCCCTTTCCGGGTTTCACGTGCTGGAAGTACACTACAACGCAGGGTTTGCCGTTGAACATCAGGTACATTCCGTTTTTAAGGTCAGCAGTTGTTGCCATAAAAAATCTGGTATGTTTAGTTAATTGTTATTTCCAAAAATCTCACAAAATTAAGAATTTGTGGTTTTTTCTGCAAATTTTCTTTATGTCTGTAAAGAGATTCCCGGTCGGAGCCGGGAATGACGGAGATAATATTGCCGGGAATGACGATGGAATAATGTGCATTATTTTTTATATATTTGTGTGATGAAACCGGGGAAGGTCATACGGAATGTTCTGATAGCGGTGGCGGGGCTGCTTGTGGCGGTCCTTGTGGCGCTGCAGATTATCCTGAGGCCGGCGGTCCTGACAAAACTTGTAAATAAGTTTGCCGCAGATTACGTGGAAGGAGACGTCTCCTTCGGGAACATCAAGGCCCATGTGATAAAGAGTTTCCCCTTCCTCAATCTTGAGGCCGATGACTTCTCCCTCACCTACCCCCATGACAGATACGCCCAGTGGGACACAATCTACCCGGATAACGGGAGGCGCTTCAGCCTCATGAAGGCAGGACGGGGGGAAGATGTTGATACCCTGGCATCTTTCCGCCACCTCAGCGTTTCACTCAACTACATGGGCATCATCCGCGGGGACGGCTTCCACATCCGGAAGGCGGAGCTCATGCATCCAAGGATCTTTGCGCACTACTATGATTCATCGGCCGCAAACTGGGATATCCTGCCCTTAGGCGGCCCCAAAAAAGATACCACCAAAAAGCCCGCACCAAGGATAGAGATAAACAAGGTGCACATGAGCGACCGCCCGTTCATTGTGTTTACAAACCCGCGTGACACCGTCCACGGAATGTTCACCATGCGGCGTCTGAGCCTTGACGGGCACATCGATACACGGAGCATAGAGAAGCTGGAATCGGCCCTGGAGGTGGATTCCCTGTTTGTTTCCGGAAGGCTTCCGGCCGATACAGTGGCGGTGGCCCTCCAGTCACTCAGGGCCAAAGGCGGGAACCGCCACCTGGAACTGGACGCAAAGGCACATGCATGGCTTGCAACCGGGAAGTTCGGGAGGCTCAGGGTGCCGGTGGGAGTGTCCCTGGACGGAGATTTCCCGGAAAGGCAGGACGATTCCCTTGAGGTGCAGCTTAACCGCCTGGGGCTGGATGTTAGCGCCCTTCACCTTGACGGAGAAGGCAGCGTCACGGCCGGAAAGGGAGCGTATAACATGGACCTTGAGGCCCACATCAAGGACTGCCCGCTAGGAAAGCTCATTGAAGAATACCAGAACAATATCCCGGTCCTGAAAAAGATCAAGACAAACGCCAGGCTGTCCCTTGACGCCAATATAGACGGCGTTTACGGCGGCGGAAGGATGCCGGCGGTGGAGGCAAAACTCCTGGTTCCGCAGTCCCTCCTGGATTACGACGGCCTCAGCCGCCAGGGCCGCGTAGCGCTTGACGCCACGGTCACTACTGATGACCTGAGGGCCGTGGATGCGGATATCCAGAAACTCTTTGTAGACATCC
>OMQK01000097.1 GCA_900313205.1 uncultured Bacteroidales bacterium
AGGCGTCGGTGTTGGTGGGCTGCAGGCCCAGGTCCAGGCCATAGGAGCCGTCCAGGAAGATGGCTCCGCTCTGCCACGGCACGCATCCCGGCTCCATAAGGCAGTGGACGGAGAAGATGTCCGGGCCGTTCTGAAGCCGTGCTATACGCTTAGTATATGCCGGCCTCACATGGTCACGGACCAGCCCCATAGTGACTGCGGGATGGAGGTCTGAGATCACATAATCGGCCCTGAAAGAACTGCCGTCCTCGCAGGTAACCACCTGATTTTCAATGGCGGTAACCTTTTTGCCATAGCGGATATCAAGGCCTTCAGCAAGTGCCATGGAAAGGGTTGTCCCGCCGCCTTCAAGGCGCCAGGTGCTCTTTGCAAATGGCCCAAGGATATGCTCAATCTCAAAGTCAGAGCGCGTGTTGAGCCTCAGGAAGCCCAGGCCTTCATCGGAATCGGCCCTGTACCACGGAAGGTCCATAAGCCCCAGCGGGCGGAAGATCTTTTCCAGCGGTTCTCCCGGGGCAAGGCCGCCAACGGAGTGGAAGCCTCTATCGCACATTGCGCCCTCCCACTCAAAGCCGTGGAGGATACCGCCGGGGAAAGAATCGGCCTCAAGCACCGTGACGGCCTCCGTGAAAGTATCCTTCCGCAGAGAAGCCCGCCAAGGCCGGCGCCTACTATGACAACGTCCTTAGACATTCCTTACGATAAGGGTGGAGTTGGTTCCGCCAAAACCGAAGGAATTGGAAAGGAAGGTATCGAAATGGGCGGGGATGGTCTCTCCGGGTATCCAGAGGTGGCATGAATCTTCGTCGGGATTCTCAAAGTTGATGTTGCCGGCGATGAAGTCGTTTTTCATCATGAGGATGGAGTAGATGACCTCCGATGCCCCCGCCATCCACATCTCGTGGCCTGTCTGGCTCTTTGTGGACGTGATGGGAACGGTCTTCTCACCAAGTACACGGAACAGGGCCTTTGCCTCATTGGCGTCCCCGACGTGCGTGGAAGTTGCGTGTGCATTCACGTAGCCAATCTCCTTAAGGCCGATTCCCGCGCGGCGGATAGCCATCTCAAGGGAGCGGGCCGGACGCCATATCCAAGGACTTCCGCGATGATGGGAGCGCCGCGCTTCACGGCATGCTCATAGCTTTCAAGGATCACTGTTGCAGCACCGCCTCCGGGCACCAGGCCGTCACGGTCACGGTCAAACGGACGGCACGCCGCCGCGGGATTGTCTTCGCGGGTAGAGAAGGCCGATATCCCGTCAAACGACCCCGTAGCCGCCATATTCACTTCCTGAGCGCCGCCGCATACCACCATGTCCTGGAGGCCGTTCTGGATAAGGAGGGCTCCAAGGCCGATAGCATGAGAACCACTGGCGCAGGCACCAGAAACGGTGAGGTTGATGCCCTTCAGGCGGAAGATCACGCCAAGGTTCATTGTGACAGTGGAGTTCATGCTCTGGAATATGGCACCGGCCCCGCAGAGCATTGTGTCGTGCTTCTCGATTATCTTTGCAACTGATTTGTAAACGGCGTCTGCGGTAGAGTCATTTCCGTAAAGGAGGCCAACCTCATTGGCGTCCAGGTAATCCTGATCGATACCAGCCATCTTGAGGGCGTCACGTGTGGCGCAGTATGCGTACAGGGCCGGTTCCGGCATATAAGCACGCTGTGCACGTGGGACCGCTGCGGAACCCCATTTCCTTACGTACAGGATCCAGGATTATGCCTGATTTACCGTTGTATAGTGATTCTTTTACTTCTTCTAAGGTTGTTCCAAGGCAGGACCATATGCCCATGCCGGTAATAACTACACGATTCATCATTTGAATATAGATTTAGGGCTGCAAAGATACTGATTTACTGGGAGAGTTCCAACCAGCGCATCTCTGCGGCGTCAAGTTCATCTTTGAGGGTACCGTAGCGGAGCGATGCTTCCTGGAGCTCCTGGGCCGATAAAGTGCCGGAGGACAGCCTTGCTTCCAGTTCCGCCTTTTCCTGTTCCAGGGCCGGCAGGCGCTCCTCCAGGGCCTTCAGTTCCTGCTGCTCCTTCCAGGAGAGTTTCTTTGGAGCGGCGGTCTTAACCTTTACTGTTGCCCCGGAGGGTTTATCATCGGCCTTCTGAGCGGCTTCGTAATCCTTTATGAAGGTGCGGTACTCCGTGTAATTTCCAACGAAGTCCTTCACCACGCCGTCTCCGCAGAACACGAAGAGATGGTCTACAAGGCGGTCCAGGAAATGGCGGTCGTGGGAAACTATTATAAGCGACCCTTTGAACTCCTGAAGGTATTCCTCCAGTATTTCCAGGGTCATGATGTCAAGGTCGTTGGTGGGCTCGTCCAGGATGAGGAAGTTTGGCTCCTTCATCAGGATGGTAAGAAGGTAGAGCCTCCGTTTTTCGCCGCCGGAGAGCCTCTCCACGGGGTTATTCAGCATATCGTGGGTGAAGAGGAACCGGCCCAGAAGATGGGTATCGTTCACGGTTTCAAGCACCGTCTGGCCCGGTTTGAACTCCATTCCGGACTGATGGTAGTAACCAATCCTCAGAGACTCCCCAAGGTCCACAACGCCTTCCATCCGGCCTCCAAGCTCCGGCTTCCATCCGCCCGTGATGAGGTTCAGGAAGGTGGTTTTCCCGGCGGCGTTCCGCCCAACAATTCCCACGCGCTCATACCTTTGGAAATTGTACGAGAAGTCCTTCAGGTAGCATTTCCCGTCCCAGTAGAAGCTGAGGTTACGGCAGTTTATGACCTTGTTGCCAAGGTAGGTTCCCTTTATTTGGGTCTCAGACATATCCACCTTCTTTGTGATGTAGGTGTCTTCGGCCCTTTCCTTGATGTCCCAGAATGCCTGCTTGCGGTATTTTGCCTTTCCGGTACGGGCGCAGGGACTGGCGTGCATCCACTCCAGTTCACGGCGGAACAGGTTACGCACTTTCTCCGTTTCCGCGTTGTAGTTGTCTATCCTTTCCTGCCTCTTTTCAAGGAAATTCATATAATCTCCGCGGTAGATGAAGATGCCGCCGCGGTCCATTTCCATTACGGTGTTGCAAACCCTGTCCAGGAAGTAGCGGTCATGGGTGACCATGAAAAGAGTGCATCTGGAGTGCTTCAGATGGCTCTCCAGGAACTCTATGGCATCTATGTCAAGGTGGTTGGTGGGCTCGTCCATTATGTAGAAATCGGCCTCTGACGCCAGCATCCTTGTGAGCGCCACGCGTTTAATTTCTCCGCCTGAGAGGTCCTTCATCAGTTTGTTCCTGTCCTGGAGACCAAACTGGTCCAGAAGACGGTTCACCCTCAGCTCATACTGCCAAAGGTGGTCCTGGTCCAGATCCCGCGTCCACTCCAGAGAGTCTCCCATAATCTGCTCAAAGATGGATTTCCCGGGGTCATAGGCGTAATCCTGCTCCAGGAAGGCAATGCGGATGTCCTTCAGGAACAGAACCTTTCCGCCGCTGTCGGAAGAGTCTTTTCCGGCCAAAATCTTCAGGAGAGAAGTCTTTCCTGTGCCGTTAGGGGCAATAAGGGCCACCTTGTCCCCCTCATTGATATTGAAGTCAATTCCCTTGAACAGGACTTTTGGGCCATAACTCTTGGAAATGTTCTCTATTTGCAGATAACTTGGCATAGGACACAAAGATACGCAAATTTTGGCTTGATACTTGCTATGGCATCAAAAAAGGAGGATTCGTTATGAAAAAGATTGTTATCATATTGCTTATGATGCTGGCAACGGCCGGCGCATACGGACAGGGGCATCACGGTCATCGTGATTCTCACAGGGATTCACGTCACAGGACAGAAAATGTCCACCGCGGAAACCATCATAAGGGAAACCGCGGGAACCGTCATTCAAACCATAACGGCCGCGGCCGCGGTTACAACGTTCCCGATGAACTTGAATGCACATATGAGTGGCAGGAGCTCTGGAACGGCTGCCACGTACGCCTTCTTGGAGACAGGGTGCAGGTTGTGAGCCGCAGCGGCAATACAATTGTCAGCGGCGACAGAGTGTTTTTAACATCCAACGGCAGGTACGAAGTCAAGAACGGCGGCGTCTGGAGCGTCCGTGACGCAGACGGCGGCTTCACCACCCTTTCCGGGATGGATATCTTCTACTGGTCGGAAGGCTTTTACGGCATTAAAGTAGGCTCCTTCTGGAGGCTCTACGATGAAGACGGAGACTTTGTGGGCAACATCTGGGGAGAGCATCTCACCATTTATCAGAACAACCTGATAAGGGCGGAGCGTAACGGCCGATATTACTATTACGACTATGAGGGCAACGAACGAAGATAACACCCTTTCGCCCCCAGCACGGCTCCAAAGCAATTTGGGGCCGTTTTTTATTGTGGTCCCGTGCTGGAGCATCCGTTGAAGACCAGAATTGCGGGTTTTGGGGCTTCATCACGTGCTGGCAGTTGTACAGACCGGGGAAAATCATTATTTTTGTAAAGAATTATGGACAAGGGCAAAATCAAAGTATGCGTGGGCCTTTCCGGCGGCGTGGACTCTTCTGTGGCGGCTTATCTGCTCAAGCAGGAGGGGTATGATGTGTTTGCCATGTTCATGCAGAACTGGCATGATGCAGACCCAACCCTCCATGGAGACTGTGAATGGGAGGAGGACCGCTTTGTGGCGGAGATGGTGGCCCGGAAGATTGGCATACCGTTCTACTTCGTGGACCTTTCAAAGCAGTACAGGCAGAGGGTTGTGGACTATATGTTTGAGGAGTACTCAAAGGGCCGAACCCCAAATCCTGACGTGCTGTGTAACCGAGAAATCAAGTTTGACGCCTTCTGGGAAATTGCCCGGAAATACGGGGCCCATTATGTGGCCACGGGGCACTACTGCCGAAAGGAGGAGATCCCCGGTCAGGCCGGGGATGACGGGAAATCGGTTTTCCGCATCCTGGAGGGCGCGGATCCCAACAAGGACCAGACATACTTCCTCTGCCAACTCACGCAGGAGCAACTTTCCAAGGCGCTCTTCCCCATCGGGGACTTGGTGAAGCCGGAAGTAAGACGCATAGCAAAGGAGGCGGATCTTCCATCGGCCGAGAAAAAGGACTCCCAGGGCATATGCTTCGTCGGGAAGGTGGACCTTCCTACATTCCTCAAGCAGAAACTGGCTTCCGTGGAAGGAGACATTGTGGAGGTTTTTGATGCTTTTTATGCCGATGACCCCCTCTACCAGTGGCAGCAGGTCACCCTCACGGGCCTTCTGAAGCCGGGAAACAGCCTTGAGCGCACCGTCCACTATGCTCCGGAGGAGAAGATTCTCACCTCCGACGGAGAGCCGCTTGGGGAGAGTCCGTACAAGGATATAACGCTCCCTGACGAAGACCTGGACAGGCTCGCCACCCCGGTAAGTTACAACATTACATTTGAAACGGAAACCTATCGCAGCGGCAAGAAACACATTAAGAAAACCCGCTACAAGGTTAACCCGCACGGCGTTATAGTTGGCCGTCACGAGGGCGCGCAGTTCTATACAATCGGCCAGCGAAAAGGCCTTGGCGTTGGCGGACACAAGGATCCCGTCTTTGTCATTGCAACGGACACAGAGGCCAACCGCGTGTACGTTGGCGAAGGCCATAACCACAAGGGCCTCAGCCGTTTCTGCCTCAAGATCAATCCCGAAGAGATTCACTGGATAAGAACGGACCTCACGATGCAGCCCGGGGAAAACCGCCGCTACCGCGTACGTATCCGTTACCGCCAGCCGCTTCAGAGCGCCACCCTCATTATGCGCGAGAGCGGCCTCTACATCCTCTTCGACCACCCCCAGAGGGGCATATCCCCCGGCCAGTTTGCCGTATGGTATGACGGGGATGAAATGCTTGGCAGCGGGGTAATCTCCAAATGAGATACGTCATCAATAACTGCACGGACGCCCACTGGAACATGGCGCACGATGAGTTCCTGCTGGAGGGGCTCCGGGACACCGTATTCTCACTGTGGCAGAATGCGCCGGCAGTGATTATCGGCCTTAACCAGAGCGCTTATGCCGAAGTGAATCTCCCCTATCTGGAGTCCAATGGCATTAAGTTAGCGCGGCGCGTCACCGGCGGCGGGGCGGTGTATCACGACCTTGGAAATCTCAACTACAGCATCGTAGGGCCGGCACGGGAGGTGGAAAGTTATTATGATTTGATGGCCGATGCCCTGCGCCGCCTTGGCCTTCCTGCAGAGCGTACGGGCCGTAACGACATCCTCGTGAACGGGCTCAAATGCTCCGGCTGGGCCAAAAGGCTCTCGAAAGACCGGATGATGATTCACGGAACGCTTATGTGGGACGTGGATTTTGAGGCGCTCACTGAAGCGCTGTCCGTTCCGGGAAGCAAACTTTCTGCAGCTGGAGTGGCCTCCGTCCGTAGCCGCGTGTGCAACCTCAGGCCCCTTCTTCCGCAGTTCAAATCCCTGGAGGAATTCCGTAATGCTCTGCACATGGTTCTGGCCGATGGATCACCGGAAATCCGCCTCACAGACGCCCAGAAGGCACAAATCACGGAGCGGGCAAATGAGAAGTTCGGTACCTGGGAGTGGATTTACGGGCGCTCTCCAAAGACGGAATTTGAGCGCACTCGGAAATTCCCCTGCGGCACCGTAACCGCACATTATACCCTAACCCACGGAGTCTTCTCAGAACTGGAATTCACCGGAGATTTCATCGGCAACCGCCCCGCTCTGGAACTCTCCGCCGCCCTTATAGGAAAAAGGCTGGAAGACGTCCTCTCCCAGCCCGTTCAGGATTACTTTGAAGGCGTCACGCCCCTAGAGTTTCTTTCAGTATTTCACCAACTGTAGGGTGCGGGAACACAACCTCCAGGAGTTCAGGGACGGTCATGCCCTTTTCCACCGCAATTGCCGCAGAGAGGATAATCTCAGAGCAGGGGTTACCAAGCATATGGACGCCCACAACCTTATTATGGGCCGATACAAGCACCTTGCAGAGGCCCTCTCCCCTCTCGTTCTCCGCAACAAAGCGGCCGGAATAAGCCATAGGGAGCTTCAGGACCTTGACGTCTGGGCCGGCTTCCTGCTCCGTGAGCCCAACGCCGGCTACCTCCGGATTGGTATAGACTATGCCCGGGATGGCCTTGTAACTCATCTCAGAGGGCACTCCAAGCATATTTGAAACGGCAACCTCAGCCTCACGGGAAGCGGTATGGGCAAGCATTGAGAAGGCGGTAACATCACCGGCGGCATAAACGCCGGGAACGGAAGTTTCCATACGGGAATTGACCACAATGCCCCGTTCAACGGCAACTCCTATGTTTTCAAGGCCTATTCCACGGATGTTTGCGCGACGGCCTACGGAGAGAAGAATCTTGTCGCCCTGAGCGCGGCAGGTTTCCCCTTCCGGGGTTTCGTAAACCACCTCTGAGCCCTCTACGGCTACCACCTTGCAGCCAAGATGGAACTCAACACCCTTCTTCGCGTACTGGGCCTGGAGCATTGCTGAAATCTCATTGTCCATGGGCCCAAGGATTTTTGGAAGCATCTCAATCACAGTTACCTGAGAGCCTACTGAATTGAAGAAGGAGGCAAACGCCGCCTCCAATAACAACCAACCTCTCAGGGATTTCAGTGAGCTGGAGGAGCTCACGGTTAGTGACTACAACGGATGATTCCGCCACTCCCGGGATGGGCGGCACGGCGGCCTCAGAGCCTGTGCACACAAGGATGCGGGCGGCCTGGTAGACATTAGAATCGGCCTCCAAAGAAAAGCCTCCGGGGATGGCGCCCTTTATGACGGCTTCTGCTTTCACAACCTCAACGGCAGCCTCCCTCATACGAACGCGGACACCGCCGACAAGCTTTTTCACCACCTTTTCCTTGCGCTTCATGACGGCCGGGAAATCCAGGGATGCATCGGCCACATTAACCCCGTATTTATCCCCATGACGAGCGTAATCCAGCAGTTTGGCACTGTACAGGAGGGTTTTGGTGGGGATACAGCCCTCATTGAGGCACACGCCTCCAAGTTCCCTCTTTTCAAAAAGCACAACTGAAAAACCTCCGCGGGCAGCCTTTTCCGCAGCCACATATCCGGCAGGACCGCCGCCTAGAATTGCAAGATCGAACATAGATGTAAGTTTTAGTGTTTACGAAGATACTAATTTTTTGCTATCTTTGTGAAAACAAAAATGATAAAATGGCAAACACTGGCAAAACCATAGGATGTCTGGCTGGACTCCTTGTTGTAGCGGCCCTCGCAGGCTTCCTGTATTTCAAATTCTGGTGGGTATTCTCAGACGGAACCAAAACCGGAGAACTCAATTCCCTCACCTATACAGGCTATCTATGGAAAACCTATGAAGGTGAGATAATCCTCACCGGTTACGGCAGCAAGAACTCCCAGGGCACCGTCCAGTCCAAGACCTTCAAGTTCTCCGTGAAAGATGAGGATGTGGCAGATCAACTTACAAAACTCACCGGCTCAAAGGTAACTGTCCACTACAAGGAGTACAAGGGCGCCCTCCCCTGGAGAGGTTATGAAAAATCTGTGGTAGACCACGTAACCCTTGAACCCGGAGAAATAAACGTAGATGAACCGTTCTTCCTCTAGCATGAAACATCTTCTAACTATAGTGTGCACTGTCCTTACGGGCAGCGCACTTTTTGCTCAGAACAGGGTCCTGGATATCCGTGAGGCCCATCCCGGCAAAGACCTTACAATGGAGGAGGCCATCTACAAGGGAGTTGGTTACAGCCGTATTCCGCGTGACAAATACCCGGCTCTCCCTTCCAAAGGAGATGGTAAATTTACCGTATTCCAGGATGAGTACAGCCTCTTTATAAAAGACAACGCATCCGGAGAAGTCACTGACATTGCCATCTCCAACAACTCCGGAATAGTCTACGGCCAAACCGTAAGCCGCAATGAATTTGGCATCGACGCCGGATGGTATGTGTCACCGGATTCCACAAAGGTGGCCTTCTACCGCAAGGACCAGACCCTTGTTTCTAAGTTCCCCCTCCTTGACATAAAGACCCGTACTGGTTCCCTCAAGGAGATATACTACCCCATGAACGGAATGGCATCTGAGCACATCTCAGTGGGCATTTTTGACCTTGAGAGCAAAAAGACCGCCTGGCTTGGGGTGACTGACTTTTCAGAGGAGCGCTACATCACAAACATAGCCTGGAGCCCTGATGCAAAGTACATCTACGCACAGGTTGTGGACCGCAGTCAGCATCATATGCGCCTCAACATGTACAGGGCTGCCGACGGCACCTTCGTCCGCACCATCCTCACTGAGGACAACCCCGCCTGGATAGAGCCCCAGGACCCCATCCACTTCATTAAGGGACGCACGGACGTATTCATCTACCGCACGGACAACCGTAACGGCTTCAGGAATCTCTATCTGGCCGATACCCTTGGCGCCATCCGCGCGCTTCCAACCGCCAGCGCAGACGTTGAGTATCTGGACAACGACGGCACCTATGTATACTATACATCGGCCGAGAATTCCCCCGTCCAGAACCACCTCTACAAGATGAGGCTGAAGATCCCTAAGAAGAACGCCGTCAAAAAGGCCGGGTTCTACAAGCCCGTGCAGCTCACTTCCGGCCGCGGCTGGCACAAAATCTTCCTCGACCCCGGTTGCAAGGAGTTCCTGGACATCTGGTCCAACACTTCCACGCCCACACAGATGTGGAAGCGCACAACGGACGGAAAGGTCAATGAGCTTCTCTTCGAGGGAGAGGATCCGCTTAAAGATTACGCCTCATGCAAGGTTGAACTTGGCACAGTTTTATCGGCCGATAACGCCTTTGAGAACTATTACAGGCTCATATACCCCAAGGACTTTGATCCCACAAGGAAGTATCCACTCATTGTTTACGTATACGGCGGCCCCCACAGCCAGATGGTCCAGGACAGCTGGCTTGGAAACATCCGCATGTGGGAAATGCTCATGGCCCAGAAGGGCTACATTGTGTATGTGCAGGACAACCGCGGCACCTCAAACCGCGGCGCCGCCTTTGAGAAGGCCATCAACCGCCAGTGCGGAAAGGCAGAGATGGAAGACCAGATGGTGGGTATCCGCCGCATCATGGAACTCCCCTACGTAGATTCAGAGCGCATTGGCGTACACGGCTGGAGTTACGGAGGCTTCATGACCATAAGCCTTATGACTACCTACCCCGATGTATTCAAAGTGGGCGTTGCCGGCGGTCCCGTCATTGACTGGAAATGGTATGAGATTATGTACGGAGAGCGCTACATGGATAACCCTGAGACCAATCCTGAGGGCTTTGAGGCCACTTCCCTGATCAACAAGGCCATAAATCTGAAGGGTAAACTCCTAATCTGCCAGGGCGCAGTGGACGACACAGTGGTGTGGGAGCACAGCCTAAGTTTCATCCAGGTGTGCATAGATAACGGCATCCCCGTAGACTACTTCCCCTATCCTGTTGCCCAGCACAATGTCTTCGGGCGTAACAGGATCCACCTGATGGATAAGGTTACGCAGTATTTTGAGGATTACCTGTAGAAAAATTTGGGGATTCAGATTTTTCTATATATCTTTGCAGTCCTTTTGAGGGCATAGCTCAGTTGGTTTAGAGCGCTTGCTTGACAGGCAAGAGGTCCGCAGTTCAAATCTGCGTGTCCTCACAAAATAAAACAGACGGCCAAAAGGCCGTCTGTTTTATTTTGCAGGACACCGTTTCACTATATTGAAGGGGCTACGCCCCCTCAAACACCCCCATGTCGGCCTTCGGCCTCCGAAATCCTTTTATTGTGTAATACTGTCGATTCTGAGCCTGAGGGTTCCGGAGGGGACTCGGACCTCTACCGTTTCGCCAACCTTTTTCCCCATCAGGGCGGCGCCTATTGGGGATTTCAGGGAAATCTTTCCGGCTTCAAGGTCCATCTCGTGGGGGCTCACTATCTCAAAAGTCATACGGGTATTTGTAGTGAGGTTGGTGAATTCCACGCGGCTAAGAAGGCTCACCCTGTCTTTAGGAAGGGCGTCAGGGTTTATCACACGTGAATTCTCCAGAACCTTCTGAAGAAAGCGGATTCGGCTTATGGTCTTCCCCTGGATACGCCGGGCTTCACGGTATCCGGCGTTGTCGCTTCTGTCCCCCTGGGCACTGGCCTCCGCAAGGTCTTCCCTTACCTTGGGGTAAACCTCGCTTATAAGATGATGCAATTCTGCGGCAATTTCGTCGTATTTTTGCTTTGACAGGTATTCCATAGCGCATTATATCTGCCCCAGCAGGGACGTAAACTGCTTCCGGATCTCTGCAAGGATTGCGCGCCAGTCCTTGAGGTTTCCGTCCAGATTGTCGGAAACCGCCTTCAGGCAGCAGAACTGGAAGCCGTGCTCCTTGCAGAAAAGGGCAGCGGCGTAGGCTTCCATATCAAAGAGGTCATACTGACCGGAAAGGGTTCTCACCTGCTCCGGGCTGAAGGTCTGGGTACTCATAAAGTAGTCTCCGGAAAAGACCGAGGCGCCTTCCCCGGGAATCTCAATCCTGTCGTAGATTAGTTCACTGCCTCCGTTGGTGAAAGAGGTGCAGCAGAGAATCTCCCCTATTGGATATCGGGCCGATCCCGCGCTGCCGATATTAAGGATCAGCGGCTTCTCTCCCGAATGCGCCTTTTCCCACTTCACCAGGGCGCTGAACATACGCATCTTCCCCATCCCGGTATAAACCACCGGAAAGCGGACGTCATTTTCCGATATCTCGTCCTTGTCCGCCACAAAAAGGACTATATCCCGTCCACGGAGTTCATTCAGTATATTGTTGTCAATCATAACAGGGTTTGCTGGCAGTTAATCTTCGGTAAAGATACAAAATATTCTAATAGGCTCTGCCGCTCAATCGGCCCGTTATTTGCAAATTAACATTAGAATGCAAATTTGATTAATCTGATTATTTTAATAAAAGTACTATGAAAAAGTATCTAATCATTGCGGCAGCAGCCTGCCTGGCGCTTCTATCATCCTGCGCCAAAGGAGTATCCCACACCGGAGATGAAACCGGAACCCTGTATGGTATCTGGACACTCACCACAAAAAGCATCGAAACCACGGATTCTGACGGCACAGTCACCACAAAAGATACGGATTACACAAACGTGCACTTCTATCTTTCCCTGAGCGAATTCCCTATCCCTCACGCAGTGGCAAAGAAAGGCAGCCTCACGGCATTCGACCTTGACGACGTTGACGTGGACATCAACCGCTTCACCTATAATGCCGATCAAAAGAAGATCAGTTTCACAAAGATTCTGAGCCTCACCGACGGTCTCACATACAATATGACGCTGCTTGGCACCTTCGATGTGACGGAACTGACAAAAACCAAGTTAGTCATCAAGCAAGACGTTCTTGGAATTACAACAGTATACACTTTCACCAAAGAGGCAGAGGATAAAAAGTAATATTTCTCTGGAAACACAACTTTATCTTCAGCGCCGGGCCCGAAAGGTCCGGCGCTTGACGTCTACCCTTCCAACTGCTTGCGGATTTTGTAGTAGGTTGTGCGGGAGAAGCCGGATGAGTCAATGATTTCACTTGCAGAGATGTCCGGGCGCTCCACCCTCAGGCGGGCGGCGTGCGCAAGACGGCAACGGTTCACATAGACAAAGAAGCCGCCAAGGCGCTCGTTGAGCACGGCCGATACATATGTACGGTTGAACCCGATGCTCCTGGCAAGGCTGGTGAGGGTAAGGTGCTGGTCAAGATAGGCCTTTTCCTCCTCTACCAGGTGGCGTACGGCCTTCTCTATCTCGTCCTTCCTATCTTCCGGAAGGACGTCCGCCTCTTTTTCAAGCGAACGGACATCGGCAGATCTGTGAGGCGGCAGTACGCCGATGAGAAACACCACGCTGATGGCCGAAAGGCTAAGGAGGCAGGCCGCAAGCGAGGCGACGGAGCCAACATAGGCGCCCGTCAGGCTCACGGCAAGATGCACCAGCGGAATCCAAAGGATCCCGGAGGCGAACCGCCGGGGAAAGTCATTGGGATTGGAGTACTCCTCTTCCAGGGAACGCCTCAGTTCCAGAACTATCATCCGTATGGCAAGGACATAGCAGCCGATGTATATGAGCGCCAGAGTGCCTCCTACTGCAAAGAATGCCCTGCAGAAAGAGCCCTGAAGCTGCGTTCCGGGGATAAACACCAGCACCGTGGAGAAGATCGCCATTGCGGCAAAAGGGACAATGAGCGCGTAGACGGGCCGGCGCCATCCGCTGCTTCCGAGGATGGTCCCGAAGTAACTGAACAGAAGTATGGCGCAGAAAAAGGGCGATGCCAGGATAAGGAGCATCCTTAGTTGCAGGACAGCATCTGTCTCCTGGGGCATCCAGATAGAGGGAGCCATAAGGATATTGGACAGGTAGCAGAGCACCAGCGCCTTCCAGGCGGGATAGTAGTAGTCCGTGTGGTGGGCGAAGGGCTCACACTTATGTCCCCAACGAACGGCCGCAAAGATGATGCTTGTGGCCATATAGACCGCAAGTGAAGTGCTGAGCAGAAGATCCTGCGATGTGAACGCCGGCGTCATCGATGCAAAGATACGGAAAAAGTGTTCGTCTCCGTCAATTTTTCAGATTTTTACGCACGCGGACACATTATTGGATAATAATGTTAATCTTTGTAACGGTAGATTATGGACACCAAGACCATCATACTGATTGTTGTTGCCGCACTGCTTGCCGCCGTGTGGCTGCCCCTTCTGGTGGTGTCCCTCCGAATGGCCTTTGGCGAAATAAAGAAACAAAAATAATATGGAAGTTAGAAAAAAAGTAGTGTATGAGGCTCCTAAGGCCGATGCCGTGGAACTCAAAACGGAGAGAA